>CAYIUZ010000046.1:0-6338 GCA_964366705.1 uncultured Gammaproteobacteria bacterium
GGCGAACTGCGGAAGGACTTTGTATAAGTGTTGAGAAATGGGAAAATAATTATGACGTTACAGGAGATTTATGATTTAGCAATCCAAATGGGAATTTCGGCAGATCCAAGGGGAAGAAAAAGAGTAGAAGAGCTTCTAAAAAGAAGAAAAAAAGCATTTAATGAGTCTTCTGCAAAACAGAAAAAATATTTCGATCAAGAAACTCTTACTAATCCTTATTCTGATACGAGAATTTTGTATGGTAATCCAAAAAAAGAGATAAAGAGAATTTTGGTTGGGATTGATCCAGATGCCACAGAGTTGTTGCTTGCAGATCGCCTAAATCAAAAAGGAGGGGAAATTGACGCCCTTATTGGTCATCATCCCGTAGGAGTTTCTCTTGCTGCGCTTCATGATGTGATGGATATTCAAATTGATAGTTATGCAAAAGCAGGAGTCCCAGTTAATATCATGGATGCTCTAATGAAGGAAAGAATGGATGATGTGAAGCGAAAAATTCACCCAAGTAACCACAATCAGATCACTGATGTGGCTAGGCTTTTAGATATGCCGCTCGTCAGTCTTCATACAGTTTGGGATAATATTGGCGACAAATTTATGGAAAATTATTTATCAAAAAAAACATTTGAGACAGTTGACGAGATCGTTGATTACCTTATGGAGCTTCCAGAATATCAGGAAGCAACACGTGGAAAAAATGCTCCTGAGATAGTTTCAGGAGGGCCTAAGAGTAGGGTTGGAAAAATCGCGATATTTTTTACAGGAGGAACTAATCCTTCAAAAGAAGCCTACGCGGAGTTAGCAAGAGCAGGTGTTGGAACAATTGTTGACATGCACATTCCTGAAGATGGACTGAAGGAAGCTAAGAAAATGCACATGAACGTAATTAATGCCGGGCACATGGCATCTGATTCAATTGGAGCAAATATATTTTTAGACGAAATTGAAAAGAGGGGAGTCGAGGTTATAGCCGTTTCAGGTTTAATCCGCATAAAGAAAAAGAAATGATAGGCGTACAAGAGCTTCGAGCAGGCACAGTTTTTGAAGAAGACGGAAATTTATATGTAGTTATCTCCTACGAACATATTAAGATGGGGAGAGGCTCTGCAAATATAAAAGTTAAAGTTAGAAATATAAGACAAGGTTCTACTACTGAAAAAGGATTCACAAATAACGCAAAAGTTAAAAACGTTCAGGTTTTCAAAAGGGACGTCCAGTATTTATATAAAGACGGGGAAAACGCTTATTTCATGGATCCTTCATCCTTTGAGCAGATTTCAGTTCTATTAACTCTTATCGGAGAAGCCAGTGCATATTTAAAAGAAGGAGAGAGTTTTAATGTTTCATTCTTAGGTAGTGAGGTTCTAGCTTTAAATCTTCCACCAAAAATGGATTTTGTTATAACAGACGCAGATCCTGGAGTTAAGGGAAATTCTGCATCTAATATTTATAAAGACGCTACACTAGATAATGGTTTAAAGACTCGTGTACCTCTTTTTATTAAGATAGGGGACAAGGTAAGAATTGACACAAGAACTGGAGAATATAGTCAAAAAGTCCTGCCTGCCGGCAGGTAGGCAATTAAATTATGGGTAACCCCTTCTTAAAGGTTCTTTCTATTCCTTCTTTTTCGTATCTTCTTATCTCTGAATTTTTCTCGCAATTTGCGATGAACCTTCTTAACTTCACACTTCTAATCGTAGTTTTTCAGTTATCAGAATCTAATACTGCAGTTGCGGGAGTTGTTCTTTCTTTTACTCTCCCGTCAATTTTATTTGGAATAATTGCGGGAGTTTACGTAGACAAATGGAATAAAAAGCATGTCCTGGTTTACACAAATATATTAAGAGCTCTGGCTGCATTTCCACTCATATTTATTTCCCATGAATTATTTTTTGTATATGTTTTAAGTTTTCTAATTTCTCTTATAACGCAATTTTTTATTCCAGCTGAGACTCCTATAATTCCGCTTTTAGTTCCAAAGAAGTATTTAATTTCTGCAAACGCGCTTTTTAGTATGGGAATTTTTGGATCCATCATTGTTGCTTATGCACTTTCAGGGCCACTATTGCTTCTGTTTGGAAAAACAAACGTATTCATTTTTATAACAATTCTGTTTGCAGTTTCCGCGGTTTTTGCATACTTAATAAAATTTAAATACGATAAGACTAAAGAAAAAATAAAGATAAATTTTTTAGAGGAGGTGAGAGATGCTTTTTCTTTTATGGCAAAGAAAGATAAGGTGTATCATTCTCTTTTTCTTTTAACTCTTCTTCAAACACTGATTTTAGTAATAGCAGTAATAGGGCCTGGTTATGCAGAAAATATTCTTCACATCGATGTAGAGAAATTTCCAGCGCTTTTTGTAACACCAGCAGTTGTTGGAATGAGTATAGGTGCAGTTCTGATAGGTAACTTTTGGCATAATAAATCTAAGCAGGCACTTGCTAAGATAGGACTTTTCATAATCGGAATCGTAATACTTCTTTTCCCCTACGGATACTTGATAACTAACCAGGAAGCCATAAGAAATGTTAATAATTATATGCCGACCTTTTTGAGCATAAATGATGTTCATATAATGATATTTTTAGCTGTAATAGTAGGATTCGCATTCTCGCTGGTTTTCGTACCATCCAACACTTTAATTCAGGAAGAGACTACGGATAGGCAACGTGGTAAAATCTATGGATCGTTAAATACATTAGTCGGAATTGTGTCAATTGTTCCTATTTTAGGAGTAGGAGCACTGGCAGATTTAATAGGAGTTTCTAAAGTAATTACGTTAATTGGATTATCAGTAATTATAATAGCACTACTTAGAATATTTAAATTTAGATAATATGCAGTTTTTTATTTTTGTTTTAGTAATTTGTTTAGTTTTATTTCTTTACAGAATTTATCATCTGGCAAATGATGATTACGTCTTAATTAAAAAAAACATAACGCTTGAAGATATATTTAATGCGGTATTTGTTTGTTCTCTAGTGTCGCTTTTATTCTCGAGACTATTCTATGTTTTAATGAATCCAGATCCGGTATTTATTAATCCTTTAGGATTTTTACTTTTCCCATATTTTCCAGGACTTTCAATAACAGGTGCAATTCTTGGTGGAGTACTTGCGCTATTCTTTTTTTGCAGGAAGAAAAAAATTCCAAGGGCCAGAGTTTTTGATTTCTTTTCAATGGCATTTATTTTTGTCTTACCATTTGGATTTTTGGGATACTTTATTTTGTCTCAAGACTTCACGACGGGGACTATTGTTAAATTTGTTTTATACGCATTAATTCTAATTGCCTCAAACATTTATTTATATCCTAAGGCAAGCTCTCTAGAAATAAAGGATGGAACAATAAGCGCTTTATTTTTAGTTTTCTTCGCACTCATTTCACTTCTCTCTAGCGCAATTGACAATCCCGGAACAAATTATTTTATAACACATAAAGAGAATTTTATCTTAGTTGCGATCCTTTTTGTTTCCTTAGGAATTATAATTAAACAAGAGCTAACAGGAAGAATCTCACTTAAAAATGGAAAATAAACCCTGCACTTTTTTGATTAAATATTTATGAACATAATATCGATTGGAGGATTTTAAAAAATGCAGGGTGAATTAAAAATTTTATTTGAAAATGCAGATTATTTAGTGATCGAGAAGCCTGCAGGAATTACAGTAAATAGATCTGATACGACTTCTAAAGAAACCACCCTTCAGGATTTAGTTGAAAAAGAAAATAAGATTGACTCATCTGACCCAGATCAAGAATTTCTTGATAGGGGAGGAATAGTTCATAGGCTTGATAAGGAGACTTCTGGAGTATTAATAATTGCAAAAAACTCAATTGCGTTTAAGGAACTTCAAAGACAATTTAAGGAAAGAATTGTTGAAAAAAGTTATCTCGCACTAACTCACGGGGAAATAAAGCCCGAAAAAGGTGAGATAAATGTGCCCGTAGGAAGACTTCCGTGGAATAGAAAAAGATTTGGAGTAATTGCTGGGGGTAGAGAAGCAAAAACATACTATGAAGTTGAAAATTATTATCAGTTTGAGCGGGAAACATTAACTCTGGTTAGATTATTTCCTAAAACCGGAAGAACACATCAGATTAGAGTGCATTTAAAACACATTAATCATCCAATTTTTTCTGACCCATTGTACGGTGGTAGAAAAGTTTCAATATCTGATAGAAAAATTCTACCACGAGTTTTTCTTCATGCAGAGCAGATATCGTTTTTAGATCCTAAAACTCATGAAAGAGTGAACTATAAAAGTGAATTAACAAGTGACCTGATAATGTTTTTGAAGTTGATTTCAACTTCAAAAAATTGATAGACTTAGAGAAGCTTAGTCCGCCTAAGCTTTCCGTTTGCCTCAACGTACTAATCGTACGCGGCTCACGGAGCGCATGTTTGGCGGACTCAAGAAAATGTAACACTCGTTTAAAACTCGTTAACATTTTCTAGAGGAGGTGAGTTTATGCCAGGATTTGGCGGATTTTACAAAGGAGAAAAGAAAAAGGCAAAAAAAGATAAAGAGGGGAAGATGATTTCTTCAAATGCCCCTACTTATGTTATGCCTGAGCTGATCTCCAAAAAGAAAAAAGATTGGTAATGAAAAAAGCTAAGAAGGAGAACATCAAGAGTATTAATCTTGCTCTTTATTTTGGTCTTTTAGTTCTTCTAATAATCATAATTTCAGTCTCATTTAAGACAATCGATATAATAAGAAAAAGTGAATTTGATAGCAAGAATAGGTTTACTGTCGCTGTTTTGAATGATAAAAACGTGGATTTAATCTCCGTAAATCCTTCTAGTGGGGAACAGTATGGAATCAGAGTAGAAAATGCTGGAAGCTTAGATGTAATAAATGAGTTTTCTATTCCAGTTGACGTTTTTGCTAAAAGTAATTCAGATTTTTCCTCTGAATCAAAAAGTGTTTTTCTAAAAATGCTTCTTAATAAAAGAGAATTGGATTCCACTTTAAATGTTTTGGATCTTTTAAAGCTAAGTATTTATTCATTTGGAGTTGATGGCGAAAAATTTTCGTATAAAAATATTGAACTTGATAATGTAAGTAAGCTAAATAATCTTTCTTCGAGCGAATTTATAGATGAAACAATTTCCCGGGATAAAGTAAATATTCAGGTTACGAATTCAACTGAAGTCGGCGGTCTAGGAAATAAAATTGCAAAAACTGTTACCTCTCTTGGAGGAAATGTAGTTCTTGTTAATTCATCCAAGGATGAGATAGGGAAATCCGTTATTTACTATAAAGAAAATTCCTATACTGTAGAAAAACTGTCAAAAGTTCTTGATATTAAAGCTGAAAAAAAAGAAACCAATTCAATCGCAGATATAATAATTATGTTAGGAAAGGATCAAGAAGAATGAATATTTTAATTTGGATTGTAATTATAGCTTTGGTGTCATTTTTCTGGGCATTTATTGCTCTACGGAAAGAAAAAAATAAAAAAGAATTAAATGAGGCGCAAAAAGATATTTCAAAGGGGAGAGTTATATATCACTCTTCTGATGATTCGTCGGTTTCTTCCTCATCATAATCCGCAGTTTTCTTAGCTTTTCCTTTACCTGCCTTTTTAAGACTTAATTTCTTTTCTATTACATGCAAAAATGATGGCTGATCTTTAAATTTAGTAGTTCTTTTTAGTTCTCTTATGAAAACCGTTACATTTTGATGATTTGATGATTTAACAAAAACTTCATATTTATTCCCGCCATTTATAAATTTAATGAGTCTTTTTCCGATATCATCAGGTAAAACCCCGATATATTTTTTACCCTGAGAAATAAATATCTTAAGTCTTTTAGCAGATAGGTCAAGCGCCTGACCAGTTCTTAGAGTATTAAGAACTTCAGCTTGAGCTAGATTTATTAGGTCTACCACTTTAGTTTTACCAGTTTCCTCGATAAAAATATTATTCATGTTAATTACTAAAGTAGTTCCATTTTCGTCATTTGAGTCAGAAGTAATTTTACTTAAGTTTTTTAATGCAATTGAATTTAGAGGATCAATTTCCAGTACTTTTTGATATGTTGTTTTCGCAGATTTACTTTTACCTAGAATTGTATAAGCGAGTCCCATTCGGTTAAGGGCTTCTACATCTTTTGGGTTATCATCAAGGAGAGATTTGTTAAATTTAATAGCTTCATCCCAATTGCCTTTTAGGGTTGCTTGAATGGCGTGATTTGAAGTTATTTTCATTGGGGATTTAATTGAAAAATTTTACTATTACAAATTGCAAAAGTCAATAATCAAATGGTAAAATAGGGTCTAGCCACTAGCCACTAGCCGCTAGTAATTAGTTTGTATCAAATT
>CAYIUZ010000047.1:0-2365 GCA_964366705.1 uncultured Gammaproteobacteria bacterium
GTGCTCTTCCGATCTGTCTGGGAGTAGATAGAAATACATTAGGAATTTCAACTCTCGCCGACGTTCAGCAAGTTATAATAGGCTGCGGATTAATAACTCTAATAGCTATCCCGTGGTTTCTGGATTCTTCAAACGAATTTAAGTTAAAACTAGTAAGCCTTTTCCCCTTATTGATAGCCGCAATCGCAATTTTTTTTATAGTCACTGGATTTATTTACCAGAGAAAATTCAAACATAATACGTCTCAAAGTATAGTACTACATAGTAGTATACTTTCGACCGATTTTATATTACCAGGATTTTCAGCAAATTCAAAAATTAAGTTAATATTGATTTCTGCTGTCACTTATTTTATTTTTGGAGTGGGGAATTTCTTTGTACTTTTATCAGTCTACAATATTGGATTTAATGAATTTTTAAATCTATCTTCCTTCTTTACTTTTTCTCTTTTAGCAGGATATCTTTCCTTTATAACGCCTATGGGGTTGGGAGTCCGTGAAGGAGTAGTAACTTTAGGCTTATCTAAAATTATGACCCTCACAGACGCAGCTACAATTTCAATCTTTACAAGAATAGTTCTTATTTTTTCAGAACTTTTATTTTTAGCTTTGGTTTTATTATGGAAGAAATTACCTTTAAAAAAGTAAAGCATCACTGGCAGGAGATTGCAGTAATAATATTTGCATTTACATATTCTGTTTATTTTAATATCGCGAGTTTTCTTAGATATGATAATTATTACACTGGAAGATTTGATCTGGGAAATATGGCCCAAACCGTCTGGAATACGACTCAGGGAAATATTTTTACTCTAACTGATCCGAATGGCACTCGGGAAGTGTCGCGTCTAGCATATCACGCTGATTTTATCTTAGTTCTTCTTTCTCCTTTCTATGCACTTTGGCAAGATCCTCGAATGCTTCTTTTTATTCAGACTTTAGTTCTTTCTATGGGCGGCGTGTTTGTTTATCTTATCGCACGGCATATTTTAGAAAATCGCACTTTATCACTCGCTCTTTCTCTATGCTACTTCCTAAATCCTGCAGTTCAATATACTAACCTATATGATTTTCATTCCGTATCCCTCGCAACCACATTTTTATTGGCTGCTTTTTATTTTATACAGAAAAAATATTTCACTCTTACTCTCGTTTTTTTAATCCTGGCCGGAATAACTAAAGAGCAAGTTTGGCTTATAAATGCACTTTTAGGACTTTATATTTTATTTATCGCGAAGCAAAGAAAACTTGGACTATTTATTTTTACTACTTCTTCTTTTCTTTTCTATTATTTACTCTGGATTGCAATTCCAAACTCATTAGGAAGCACTCATTTTGCGCTTGAGTACTATTCTGATTTTGGAGATTCACCAGGGGCTGTTTTGAAAAATATTTTCTTTGAGCCTATAAAAACGATCCAAGCGCTACTTTTACCGGATAGGATTGGGTATCTCAAGCAGCTCTTCCTCCCACTTGGATATTTATCTTTTCTCGCTCCATTTTATTTAATATTCGCCGGACCTGACCTTGGAATAAATCTACTTAGCACAAATCCCACACTTCACCAAATTTATTATCAATATAGTTCAACTGTTACTCCCTTTATTTTTATTTCTGCAATATTCTCAATGAAACTAATAAGAATTTATATTCCAGAAATTCCTCATCTGGCATTTGCGGTTTTAATTTTTATTACTACTTTAATTAGCGCCTATACTTATGGCCCTTTACCTGGGGCTAAAAAACCAAATTTAGATATGTTCACAAAGCCTCTTTCTATCCGGCAAGTTGTAGATGAACAAATAAAAGAAATTCCAGAACATGAATCAGTAAGCGCTTCAAATAATTTAGGTTCACATCTTTCTCATAGAAAAAGTATTTACGTTGTACCCTATGGAATAAGAGAGGCTGATAATGTTTTATTTTTAATCACAAAGTCTGCAAATGAATATGAATTAAAAGCTTTAGAGGACATTCTAAAGGATCCTAATTTTTTCTTAATTTTATATAAAGATAATTTTTATGTATTCAAAAGAATAAGTTCTTGATAGAATAATTTTATGCCCAAAGTTATTAAAGCCAATGGTGAATCAGAAGATTTTTCAGAGAAAAAGCTAATCGACTCGATTCATCGTGCTGGCATTCCTGAAAATCTCCAACAAGAAGTAGTAGAACACGTTAAATCAAACCTTTACGAAAATATCCCAACTCATGAGATTTATTATCACCTGGAAGAATATTTGGGACACACTAAAAGTCCGTACTACAAAAATAAATATTCTTTAAAACGCGCTCTCATGGACCTGGGTCCAACTGGTTTTCCTTTCGAGGCCTACATAGCTGAGGTTTTAAAAATGGAAGGATAT
>CAYIUZ010000047.1:2375-3480 GCA_964366705.1 uncultured Gammaproteobacteria bacterium
TATCTTCGGCGAAACTTTAATGTGCAATTGCTTTACTCACGATGTAGATATTATTGCGCAAAATAAAGATGAAAAAATTATGGTTGAGTGTAAATTTCATAATAGACCGGGTACTAGATCTGATGTACAAGTAGCTCTTTACACAAAGGCCAGATTTGATGACTTAAAAGAAAAACATGGATTTACCGGAGTAATGCTTGCAACCAATACCAAAATTACAGTTGATGCCCTAGCTTATTCTGATTGCAATAATGTAAGAGTTTTAAGCTGGGAACACCCAGAAGGAGAAAGCTTAAGGGAAAAAGTTGAGAAGTATAAACTTTATCCGATAACATCTTTATCTTTTCTATCAATGCCTCAAAAACAGGAATTACTTGCGAAAAATATAGTTTTAGTAAAAAGTATCTGCGAAAATCCGGAAATTATAAATCAAATCTCAATTCCTATAAATAAACGGGATGAAATCCTGGATGAAGCCAAAAGAATCTGCATGATCTAAATAGAGCCTACCAATTTGTGTCTTTCAAACTTATCTGCCATAAAACCATTTGGCACAGTTTTTAAATTAGGACCATTTGTAAGAAATCCGTTTCTGATAGTATGATCTCCGAAGCGTTCATTCAATGTATCAATCGTAGATTGGATCTTAGAAGTTTTTGCTTTAGTGTCAAACAAAGAAAGAGTAAGATTTACGGAGTCCTCCAGATTCCCTGCCCAAACAGAAATTTGTCTTACCATAGAAGGATTCCATTCATCATATAAATTTTTACAAAGGTTATAAATATCAGAGCCCTTATCTATGTGGTAACTAAGAGTTCTTCTTCCGTGATTAGTTTGATTTCCGCTTAAATACAAACCGATAGTCCGTGCTTTTTTATTAAGACGTCTTAACTTTATCCCAATTTCCTCACAAAGCTCATAAATATTCTGAAGAATTATCCTCTGATCATACTCATTTCTTGGCATACAGTAATTTCTGCCCACTGATTTTGTTTCCGATGCTAAATAATAGGGGACTACCTCAGAATCATCTACGCCTAATCCCAAATTTTTAAGAAAATGTCCTTCTATATCTTTAAATTCCTCAATCAGAACATCTAAAGAG
>CAYIUZ010000047.1:3490-4693 GCA_964366705.1 uncultured Gammaproteobacteria bacterium
CACTCTTTCCCTACACGACGCTGTTCCGATCTAGAGCTATTCTTTCTCCGATTCCGCAAAAATCAGTAAGCTTTACTTGAGAATAGACTCTTTCAACATTCCCAAAGCTAACTTCAACAAAACCCCGCCTGCCAAAGCCTGGCACTGGCGGGTAGGCGTTTGGTTTATTCATGCCTGAGGCAAGTTTGGCGAGTAATTTATTGTGAGATAATCCAACTGAAACAGTAATATATTCGCCAATTTCTTCTTTTATTCTCTTTTTTATTAGATCGATAATTCTATAGCGGCTGCCAAATAAATGCTCGGTCGGGGAGATATCTATAAAAACTTCATCGAGTGAAAATAATTCAACATAAGGAGAATAGTCTTTACAGATATTTAAAAATATTTGAGTTATTTCCCAGTATTTTTCAAAATGTGCGGGAACAACCATGATTTGCGGACAAATTTTTTGTGCCTCCCAAACTCTGGTTACGTTCTTAACGCCAAACTTCTTAGCTTCCCGACTCGCTGCAATTATGCAAGTCCTGCCATTTGTGGCAGTTACTCCAATTGGCTTACCCCGAAACGAAGGATCGAACTGCTGTTCGCATGAAGCAAAAAAAGAATCGAAGTCTATATGAAGAACAACACGTTTCATAGTTAAATAGTTAATGGTTAGAATAGTTAAAATGGCTCTGATCAACAATTAACCATGTAACCATTCAGCTATTCGTCACACCAGTATCCAGAAAGCATACATTTTAATAACTTTTTTAAAAGCTTTTAGAGGATTTAACTTGGACAGAAAGTCAAACATAATTATAAATATACTGAAATTATTTACGCAAAACAATAGAACAAAACTAGAACATAAATATTCAAACGCTCTCAATATTGGATAATACTTGACAGACTTTTTGGGATATGTCTAACTTAATATGTAAAGATAAATTACGGAGGGAGGTGAATTACATGAGCAAAGACACAATGAAATGGGTAGAACTAGTAGCAACTCTCTTAGTTGTAGTAGGAGCTGTAAACTGGGGACTCGTTGGACTAGGAGGATTCATGGGCGCTAACTGGAACTTGGTAAATATGGTGCTCGGATCCTGGCCACAAATCGAATGGGTCGTATACGTATTAGTAGGAGCAGCTGGTGTATGGCTATTCTACGATTGGTGGATGAAAATGTCGAAAAAGTAAGCACTTATTAACCCCATT
>CAYIUZ010000047.1:4703-6280 GCA_964366705.1 uncultured Gammaproteobacteria bacterium
CGTTAAACCAACGTAGAGAAATGAAAAACGGCACATGCAAAACAAGTTTAGAGGTATTAAAAGTGCCGGATAAACCAATCGACTACTGAAAAGTATTTATTAACCTCACTCGTTTTGGCGGCTAGTTAAGATATATATAGTCGGAATGGGTGAGGTTATAATTTTATTTAAAACTAAACAGAGACTCCGAAATATCCAAGAACTCTATTAAAAATAAATCTTGGCCCCTGATAAAGAACAGTAAAAAGAATTAAAAGGCCAATTAGACCTACTAAAAATAAAGCGACCTCAAACATTTTTTCCCGCATCTCTTCAGATATTTTTGCCATAAAGCTATTGTAACACCAAAAAATTGCTTGTAACAACTCTTTTTTGTTACAATTTTTATATGCAGTCTCCTAATTATCAGTTCCTAAAAGATAAGTGGACTAAAAGACATAAAGAACTCCAAAAAACCATAGCTCAAAAACACTCTGATTCATTTCAATGGCTTTCAGATAATACGAAGCAGCTAGCAGTTGGCTCTTTAGGAGGTTTGGTCTTGTTAACATCTCCTATCCAAAAAGATTCTATGAATGCAAAAGTAAAAGTAGCAAATCAAGAAGCTCAAAAAATTAACACTAACGTATTTCTTATTACAGATCTTTCAAAATCTCTACCTGATTTAGTTAGACCTCTTACCGGTAACGAGGAAGCAACTGTAAGCGCAATACTCTCTAAAAACTTCGGGATGACAGTAACGCCTGAAATTAATGGCTTAAGACTAAACAGAAGTTACGGACTTATCGGATCTGAGCAGCATTTAGCAAGATATCCTGGAGACAACATGAGCGCGCATTTTGATGGAAATAGTGAGGACTCAGAAAAATATCATTCATCTGGAATGGCACCGGGACTTGGTGCTTGGGGATATTTCACAACCTCCAGATCTCAAATGACAGAGGAAGACACCCTGCGTGAGAAATACTATATAGCAGTCCAAACTTTCTTAGCTCCGGATTTCAATACGAGAGTTGCAGAATATAGAGATTTTTTTAAATACAGAAAAATGCTTGTAGTAAATCCAGAAAACGGCAAAGCAGTAGTCGCTGTAATTGGAGACGCTGGGCCCGCTGAGTGGACAGGAAAACATCTTGGAGGAAGCCCTGAGGTTATGAAACATCTGGAGCGTGTAGATGGAGCAGCGAAAGGACCAGTTCTATATTTTTTCATAGAAGACCCTAACAACGCTATTCCATTAGGGCCAGTTAAGGCATTACAATAATAAGATGAAATCACATTTTTACTCACATATTATAGAAACTTCCTCGGTAAGTCTGGCACTTGCTGAAATGGAGCTAACCCAGGAAGAACGAAAACATCTAATCGATCTGGCTCAGGAAAATCTTCATCACGCTATTTTAGACTCAGTTTTATCAGAATTATCAGACAAAGATAAACAGGAATTTTTAGTATTACTTGCGAACGATGAACATGACAAAATCTGGAAACTTTTAATCGATAGGGTTGACCACATTGAAGATAAAATTAAAAAAACAGCAGATGATTTAAAAAAAGAAATCCACAAAGACGTTGAA
>CAYIUZ010000048.1:0-6156 GCA_964366705.1 uncultured Gammaproteobacteria bacterium
AAACGTTTGCCCCTTGAATTAATTTATTATGAAGCATGTTTAAATCAACAAGATGCTACTCACGGAGAAAAATATCTAAAAACTTCCTGGGGCAAACGCTACTTAAAAAACAGATTGAAAAACTATTTTGGAGGAGGTGTTCAAACCCATTAGATAATTAAATATCTAACGGGCTAAATGCAGAAAAAGAATCATAACCTTTCTGAATCCTCTTCTAACTGGCAGAATGAAATAAAAAAACAGGAAAGATCTGAGATGTTTAAGAAAATTATCATGTGGGGAGCGATAATCGGAGTCTCTATTCTAGGACTTGCTGGACTAGTATTGATCGCAGATAAAAGCACCTCCACCACAGAAACACCAGTTGAAAACGTCAATCTTCCCAAGATGACAGAAAATGACATTGTCGTTGGAGAAAGAAATGCTAAAGTAACAATTACCGAGTACGCAGATCTTCAATGCCCTGCTTGTGCTGCAGTCAATCCTTTAACCAACCGCGCTCTTGAAGAATATAATGGAAAAATAAAATTAGTTTATAGATTCTTTCCTCTCCGCGGAATTCACAAAAATGCTATAATTTCAGGCCAGGCCGCATACGCTGCGCATAAGCTAAATAAATTCCCTGAAATGAAAGATCTTCTTTACGCAAATCAGGCTGATTGGGAAAACCTGGGAGATCCTAAAGAGATTTTTGAAGGCTATGCAAGCTCGACCGGACTAAATGTAGAAGAATTTAGGGAAATTATGAATAGTGATGCAGCTAAAAAGGCAGTTGAAGACGGCGAAAAAGAAGCAATTGGCCTCGGACTTAACTCTACCCCAAGCTTCTTTATAGGAAACAAGCAATTTAGTGTCTCAAACTATGATGAATTTAAGGCATTAATTGAGAAAGAACTCAAGGCCAATTAACCTAATTTCTAATTGATCTAATTAACCTAAATAAATGATCAATTCCACAAATCCCAAATACGACCTTGAAGAACGAACTGCTAAGTTTGGCGAAAACATAATAAATTTCTGCAAGAAAGTTCCGCGAGGACAATAACTGATCCATTGATAAATCAGTTAGTAAAAGCAGCCACGAGCGTAGGCGCAAACTACAGTGAGGCCGATGACGCTGAAAGTAAGCTGGATTTCAAACATAAGATTGGGATTTGCAAAAAAGAGTCAAGAGAATCAAAACATTTCCTAAGAATGGGCTCTGTTGCGTTCCCGCAATCGAAAAAAGAAGCTAGAATTTACTGGCAAGAAGCAAAAGAACTCAATCTAATTTTTAATAGTATTTATATAAAAGTTAAATAATTTTATTGAGATTTATTTAGAAATTAGTAATTAGATTAATTAGGAATTGCGAAACTCTAGCTTTCGTTTGGGAGATAAACGTGGCCGTGTTCTGTTTTTACCCAATCAAATATTTCGTTAGGCGCAAACATTAATCCTTTTTCCTTATCAGCTGCATCTTTATTTTCTGAAGCGTGAATTAAGTTATACTGCTGACTCATTCCAAAATCTCCCCTGATTGTTCCTGGTTCTGCTGCGCGCGACTTAGTAACCCCGGTCATTTTTCTGATAGTCTCAATTGCCTCATACCCTTCCCAAAGCATAGCTACCACAGGATATGACTTCATGTAATCTCGAAGGCCTGGGAAAAATGGCTTATCTTTGTGGTGAACATACCATTCTTCCAGAAGTGAATCTTCTAGGGAAATCATTTTGATTCCTACTAACTTAAGTCCTTTTCGTTCAAATCTGTGAATAACTTCACCGATTAAACCACGCTGTACTCCATCTGGTTTTACTATTACGACTGATTGTTCCATAAATTTAGTTACTAGATACTAGGTATTAAATACTAGTATCGCAAGATTTATCTTATTTTTCAAGCCTCGAATTAATCTCTAATATCTAGTATCTATTTACTAGTTTCTAGAGAGAAAGTAGCTTTTCAAATTTCGCTCTATTTATAGCCTCTATCTTCTTATTTTCTGCAAAATTACCTATAACAGCAAGGTTCATGCCTTTTACATTTAAATATTTTTTTGCAACTTTCATAACATCTTCAATTTTAACAGCATCCACTTTCTCGATAAGCTCACCGGGATCTTTAATTTCTTTTTCAAGAATTGACTGCGTGGCGTAAAAAATTGAAACCGAGCGTGAATCTTCAAGCTCTAATACTAAATGGCCCTTCAAATATTCTTTTGCTTTTTTAAATTCTTCTTTTCCGATCGGCTTCAAACCATCCCTTAAATCCCTGATCTCAGAAACAATAACTGATATTGCCTCATCAATCCTCTTTGGATCTACTCCTGCATTAACTGATAAATATCCTGCGTCTACATACAGCTCTGAACTTGCTCTTGTGTAATACGCCAATCCTCTTTTCTCTCTTACCTCAGAAAAAAGCCTGGAACTCATGCCTCCACCAAGAATTGAGGCTAATACAGACAATCCGTGTCTATCAGGCGAATTAAGGGGTACAGTTCTGAATCCTAAAGCTAAATGAGCCTGTTCTGTTTTTTTGTGTTTAATAGCCAAAGCTGGTTTAATTTGTTTTTCTTTAATAGGAAGCGCATTTAGAGTCTCGAACTTCTTCATCTTACTTAAATACTTCCTAGCTAATTCAAATCCTTCACTCTCTGTAATTCCACCTGCAAAAACCACAGTCATATTAGAAGGACTATAGAGTTTCTCCAGGTATTTCATGAAATCATCTCTGGTGATTTTTCTAATTATCTCCTTTGTTCCAATAGTATCCCACCCAAGAGGAGTATCCCCATAGAGTAATCTTTCAAAAATATCCCCTATATTTCTCATGGGTGTATCTTCATAAAGATTCATTTCTTCAATAATAACTCCCTTTTCTTTCTCTATTTCACTAGATTCTAATTTTGAGTTTTGAAGCATATCAGAAAGTAACTCAATGCAACTTTCTATATTATTTTTCCCAGCTTTTATATAATAACCGGTGTATTCTTTTCCGGTAAAAGCATTAAATTCCCCGCCGATTCCATCCACTAAACCAGCTATTTCCATAAAAGTAGGGCGAGTAGTTGTTCCCTTAAAAGCCATATGTTCTAAGAAGTGTGACAAACCGTTATTTTTATTTGTTTCATAACGGGATCCAGCGCCCACCATTATTAACGCTGTTGCTGATTCAAAAGAAGGCATTGGAGCAACTATGACTGTCAAACCATTTGGAAGAGTTTTTTTATAAAATTTCATTTAGAGCATTCTACCACAATTTACTAGACGATATAGGGTTGATCCATTCACTATTTTTCTACCTTCAAAAGTTCTACATTCCATTCTCCATAATCTACCGTCAAATTTCTGCAGGACTCGCAATTCCCAAAAGATAAAGTCCGTTTTTTAAAGTCTCACCTATTATATTAATTACTGCCATTTTTTCGTCCTCATTAGGACTCCCTACTACTTTTTCTTTTTCATAAAATTGATTAAAATTCTGGGCCAAAACATAGAGATAATTCGTTAGAATATTTGGTGAAAAATTCCTGGACGACTCATTTACTACTATTTCAAATTGGCAGACAATTCTAAGTAGTGCTACCAATTCTGGCTGTATTTTTTCACGAAGATTAGCCTTAAAATCAGTGCTTGTTGCTTTTTCCAGTAGACTTTGCGTTCTGGCATATGCATAGAGCATGTAAGGCCCGGAATTACCCTCAATTTGAACAGACTCTTCGATGGAAAATGAAATATTTGATTCTCGTGAAAACTTTAACATGGCCCATTTCACAGATGCCACTGCTAACTGGTCTAAAACCTCGGCTGGAACTTCTTTAAACCCCTCTTTTAGTCTTTTTTTAGTTTCATCCAAAAGCCAGAATGCAGATACTACATTTCCGGTACGGGAAGACATCTTCCCCTCTTTTAAGTTAACAAAACCATATGATAAATGTGTAGTTTTATCAGCGATTTTTTTATCGATTTCCGAAAGCGCCGCAATCATTACTTTAAAATATTCCGACTGCTCATTGGCAGTCATTATCAAAGATTTTGCATCCGGAAAATCTTTATCCTTTAAAATTGCGAGCGCCAAATCTTTTGCTTCATACATCGGATTTCCATTACTCGTTACAAATACTCTAGTATGAAGTCCCGCTTTTTCTCCCCGGAAAATTAGTGCCCCATCGTCTTTTTCAAAAATCTTCGGAGTGTTTTCCTCAACTATTTTTTTACCAACAGGAGCTGTTTCACTTTCGAAATAATATTTGTGATATTTAACTCCTAACTTCCTATAAAGTGTTTCAAAATATTCAAGGCTGATTTTTCTTCCCTTTTCCCAGATTTCGATGACTTGCGGATGCTTTTGATATACTTTGATGTTTATTTCATCTATTTCCTTTTTCGCTTCGGGATCTTCTTCATAAGCCCTTGCACCCTTGGCATATGCTTCTGTCAAAACCTTTGCATCCAAAGTCTTGCTTTCACCCTGTTTCATAATTCCCCAAATTGCTTTTGCCACATGCGGTCCCACATCCCCCTGATAATTGGCACGAATTATTTTCAACCCTTGAGCTTCAAATAACCTGGCCAAACTCTCCCCAAGTGCAAAATTCCTCAGATGCCCTATATGAGGCTCTTTAAAAGGGTTTAGGTCTCCAAATTCCAATATCAATTCCTCACCATTTTTTGCTTTATTTTTTGCAAACAAACCCAAACTTTGACTTATAATCTCAGAGTCTGACAAATAAAAGTTGATAAATCCAGGCTTAGCTACTTCTATTTTTTTGAATTTTGAGGCTAATTCAACTTTTTCAAACGCATCCACAATCTTCTCAGCCAACTCAATCGGATTTCCACCTAATCTCATGGCTATATTTGTAGAAAAGTCGCCTTTACCTAAATCTGTAGGCACATCAACCTTTACTTGAGTGCTCTCATCACTTAATTCAGCTATAATTTTTTGAATTTCCTTAATTAACTTCCCTCGAACTTCCATAAAAGAATTCTAACACAAATTTCAAATCGTAATCTTAAAACTTTTCAATCCTATTGCATTTTTTATTTTCTAGTACTACCATATAATTAATAATGAAAATATTAATGGTTGATGATGATGAGGCATTATTAACTGTTTTCTCTACCGCTCTTAAAAAGCACGGTTACGAAGTTATTACTGCAGCTAACGGCCAGCAGGGGCTGGAAAAAGCAAGGAACGAAAAACCTGACTTCATCTTTTTAGATCAAGTTCTTCCTGATATCCAGGGTAACGAGGTATTAAAAACTCTTAAAGAGGATTTAGCTACAAAAATGATCCCGGTAGCTATGTTATCCAACTTCGGTCAAAACGAGTTAATCCAAAAAGCTATTAACACAGGTGCTGCCGACTATATTCTTAAATACTTGATCGAGCCAGATGATTTAGATACAAAGATAAGAGATCTAACTAAGGCAGCACAAGCACAACCTGACAGAGAGCAACCTCTCTGAGCTCTTATGATTACCGTCACGACTGTCCTCCTCTTAATCATCACAGCATTTTCTGTTGGCGCAATGCTAATCATTTTTTTTAAATCAAAATCAAGTACTCCAAATTTTAAAAATACTAGTCAGGATCAAAATAAACTCCTAAGCGTCATAAGCAGTCTATCTGATGGAGTAATTGTCTTAGACAGAAACCTTATTCCATGGGCCATTAATGACTCTGCAAGATCATTTCTAGGGATAACGAAAGAAACTCCTGTATTTGAGGACATCTTGCAGGTTTTCTCTGATGAAATCAATTTCCAGGAAAAGATTCATGAAGTGATGGAATTTGACCGAATTGCTACTTTTCATGAGGTTAATATTAACAATAAAACTTTTCAAGTTTTCATAAACCCTATTGGAGGCAAAAATGACGTGCCTATTTCCGGAGTTTCTATTCTGTTCCAAGACATAACAGCTGAAAAATCAGTTGAAAAAACAAAGGATGAGTTTTCTCACTCTGTGGTTCATGAACTTAGAGCCCCTGTTACAGCCATAAAAGATAGTGCTTCTCTAATGCTGGCAGATGGCTTGAGCGAAGCTGATGAGAGAAAAATGTTAAATCTTATTCACGACCAGGCAAAAAAAATGCTTATGCAGATTTCAACAATTCTAGATGCTGCTAAAGTAAAAGACGGAAAACTTGTGCTTTCAAAGGCACAT
>CAYIUZ010000049.1:0-6018 GCA_964366705.1 uncultured Gammaproteobacteria bacterium
CGTTGGTTATCGAGTGGTCTTTGGCTATACCGATGTTAATGACAATTTGATTCTCCGCAAAAGTGTCCGACACTATCGTTAATTTTGAAAATAATATACTTGTATCTACGAAAACGTTTGAAATATTTTTAATGTCAACGCTATGTACTTGAGAGGAAAATAATTGACGGTGAATAATTGTTATTCTGGTCTCTTCAACGACAATACTAGTCGGAAAAAAATCCCATGGGAACACGGAGGATATTCTAAGTAAGATTCTATTTGAGTTTCTGACCATATCCTCCACAGCTTGCCTATTCTTTTCTGCCTTAATTGCATGACTTTTAACTGCTTCCTCACGTCCGCTTTTTTCTAGTGATTTTTCTCTAGAGACTTGTTCAATTTCGGGGTTAGCAGATACTCGATTAGATGCGCCTGATTGCATCCTAATTCTTCCTTGCTCATATTTTTCCTTGTCAATTAATCTCTCAAACCAGCTAATTACTTTTTGAGGTTTAATTACACTTGAGCTGGAAAATATTAAAGGCATAATAACAATATGAGTATACTCCTTGTTGACAACTACTACAACTAGTTGTACAGTATGATGTATGACAACTAATGATAGACAGCGAGTAACACTCTTTCTTAATCCTTCTATTACAAAACACGCTAGAGCTCAGGCTGTAATTGAAGAGCTAAGCTTAACCTCTTTAGTAGAAAAGGCTTTAATTAAATATTTACCTCAGGAAACAGTAATTAAAAAAGTTGAAATCAGAGAAGATATAAACATATGACTATTATTTATTGGGTTGTTTTTGGTTTAATTGCCGGAAGTATTGCAAATTTTATCGCACCTAGTTCTAAGGGTGGGATTGTAGGATCAATCATTCTGGGAATTATTGGGGCAGTTATTGGCGGATATCTGGGACAAACTTTTTTTGGAGTCGGAGTTACCGGATTTAACGTAATGTCATTCATAATAGCTGTGGCTGGATCATTACTTGTGCTTTTTGTCAGCAGGTTATTAATGCGCAGCTAGAATAGCTTATAAAAAGGATACTAATATGGATATAAAACGAACAACTGTCGAAGAAGGAACAAGTCTTGATCCAAAAGTTGTTACAAATACCAAAACGGTTGTAAATCCAAACATTCATCATCAAGTGGTTGAGGGAAGTAATGTTGAAATAGACTCTCCAAATTCCTCAACTATTCGGCAAACAAGAATTGTCCATGAACCTTTAATAAAAACAGAACATCCGCAAAAGATTTATGAAACGAAAAAATCTATATTCCGGGTATCTGAGCTAATATGGGCGATACTTGGAATAATTGAGCTTCTTCTTGGATTTAGAATTGCATTAAAAGCACTCGGAGCAGATCCTACAAGCGGATTTGCAAATATTATTTATTCAATATCTCAACCTCTAGCAATCCCATTTTCAGGAATTCTTAGGACGAACGCGGGCACAGGCGGATCTGTCTTTGAATGGTCTACGATAATAGCTGCTGTAGTTTATGCTGTGATAGCTTTTGGCTTGGTTCATTTACTAAGTTTTGCACGCCCCGTAACCCCAGAAGAAGTAGAACAAGTGGTATAATCCCCCCATGTACTATTCACATTCCTGCTCATATTGTACGAGGGTATTTTATACTTTCCATAACAGCAAACACGAAGCATCAAAAACTCTCTATCACGGAATCAGAAAACATTTAGTGGAATATGGTGAGGATCATAAAGAATTTCAATTTGATGATGGAGAAACTCTGGATATTAATGAAATTTATGTAGCAGTCACTGAATCCCAGGAGCCACCATCCGGTGGATACGAACTATAATATTTCCTTAATACTATTAATATAACTTTGTGGAATTTTTGGATAGATTAATAATATTCTCAGACTCTCTCCATATTTTATTCTTTCTCTTTTTGTCTCCTTAGATTGTCTTTCTGTTAGTCCTCTCCAAGCTTTATATTTGTCTTTTGATAAATGCATTGTTCCCGTACACTCTTTATTACTACATTTACAAACATGCGGACACGGATTACAAAATTTATCAATTGGTGGTAGCAAATATGGAATCGTTAACTCTTCTCCTCTTTTTATTTTTCTCATAGAAAAGACTAGAGTGTGACCTTTGTAAATATAAAGCCAGCAATTAGGCTTACACGAATGATTTAAAACGTGAACTCCCGGCTTATCCAGATCAGGAGAAATTACAGCCCGATTATGATAATAAATTAAGTAAAAATTTTCTTCATCTACCACAGCATCCTCAGGACGTATAACTTTCCCAATATAATCTCCAATCACAACCCCTTGTAAAACATTTCCTTTAACAAATAAGCCTCTGCCTTTATTTTTTGTTTCTGCAATTTCCCAATATCGATCTGAAAACAACATCATATCTTCATGCAATCCCTTTCAGCATATTTACCAACGGATATTCTCTTAATTGAAAATGAGAACACCACACTTCCCAGTTTTTCACCCAAGTCTGATGCAATTCTTCTGATGTAAGTGCCAGAAGAGCAAGAAATTTTTATCTTAATTTTTAAGAAATTTCGATTTTTGTTTTCTTTTACAAAATTTTTCCAATTCTTTATAATCTCCTTTTGCCTAAAATCTCCATCAACTTTTCTTATTTTTTCTATGATCTCATTTACCATTGTCTCTGAATCTATTTCATTAAAATCTAATAATTCAATCGAATAAATCTCTATGCTTCTCTCAGGAATTTTTATTTCATTTAATTTTTTATTTCTTGCCCACCAGTAAAGTGGTTTTCCGCTCACAGTTTTTGATGAATACGGAGGATATTTTTGTTTTTGTTTTCCAGTAAAACTTGCCAAGCATTTTTCAACTCTCTCTCTAGGAATGTCTGCAAACTTTATCTTTTCAATTAGTCCTAGTCCATCAAATGAATCTGTAGAAATACCAAAAATTATTTCTGATTCATATTTCTTTTCTAAATCCTCATATTCATGTCTTTTTTTATTTTCTTCACCAACTAATAAAAGCAAAATTCCTTCAGCCATGGGGTCAAGTCTGCCTGCATAGGAAATTTTTAATTTGGATAAATCGGGATTTATTTTTTTATATTCAATAGCAGCTTTTAGAGGTGTCCACCCGGTTGGCTTCCAAACTGGTACAACTAATTTATTCATGCCGGAGAATTATAGCATAGCAATTTAAAAACGCTTTGTTATACTAAATTAATGCAAAGAAAAACATTTGCATTCATTGCTTTATCTTTTATAATTTGGCGATTCCTTCTTTTTATTCCAGTCTTTGTTGCAGAAAAAAAATTAGACTATAGACCTGGGTACGAATATACGAGCATAACTGACGCAAGAAACTCTAAAGATAAAAGTATTGCAGATAAACTACCCCTATTCCCCTGGGCAAACTTTGATGGGCTTCACTACATAACAATCGCATCAAATGGCTATACAAATAACTACGGATTTTTCCCGCTTTTCCCAACATTAATAAGCCCAGTTTCAAAAATTTTCGGAGCCTCCGAAAATTTTGATTTAGCGTATTTTTTTAGCGGTTTTTTAATATCTAATTCAGCTTTTTTCTTAGCACTTTTGGTTTTCTATAAACTCCTTTCCATAGATTATTCAGATAAACAAGTAAAAACTTCAATATTGGCTCTACTCTTTTTTCCAACATCTTTTTTCTTTGGATCTATTTACAGTGAAAGCCTATTTTTATTACTCCTTCTCTTGTCTTCTTATTTTGCTAGGAAAAAAAACTGGCTATTGGCCAGTTATTTTGGGGCTCTTTTAACATTAACCCGTTTCGTAGGAATTTGCATTTTCCCCGTTCTAATTTATGAATTCTACAAAAGCCAAAATTGGTCCATAAAAAATTTTATAAAAAGCGGGATATGGGCGACACCTACTGGCCTAATAATTTATTCCATTTACAATCATCTACAGGAGGGGGATTTTCTATATTTCATAAAAGTTCAGGGAAATTTTTTAAATAACAGATCTGTTGATAGTTTTATTTTCTTTGGGCAAACAGTTTATCGTTATATAAAAATTTTATTTACAACCTCTTCTGGTCAATTTGAATGGTGGATTGCTCTCCTTGAGATATCAAGCTTTATTTTTATTTTTGTTATTTTTATATTGGCATGGAAAAAAAGAATACGAGTGTCATATATTATATTTTCAGTTTTAGCTGTATCAATTCCGGCCTCTTCGGGGACCTTTAGTGCACTACCTCGTTATATTCTCGTTGCATTTCCTTTATACATAGTCCTTGGATTAATAATTAATACCAAAATTAGATTTTTTTATTTTATTTTTTCAGGAATAATTCTTTCAATTCTTACTTTCTTTTTCTCAAAAGGTTATTTTATATCCTAATTAAAATAACTGATATAATAGTTCTCCATGAAAAAAATACTACTAATTATTTTTGTTTTAATTTCAACTATTCTCTTTTTTGTTTATTTAAATCCATTTACTGCTCCAGGAACTAGCACAAAAAAAGAAATCTTTACTCTTGATTCAGAAAAAAAAGAAGTTGCCGGTCTAAAACTTGAAGAAGCCGGTTTTGTAAAATCTATGACTGCATTTGAAATTGCGATGACCTTAAAAGGAAAAAATAAAGTTCAAAGTGGTGGATATTATTTATCAAAAAACATGGACACATGGGAAATAATTAACGCACTCTCTGATGGCCCAGATTTAAAATGGGTTACAGTTCTTCCGGGAATGAGAAAGGAACAAATCGGAGAAAGACTTAAAGAAACTCTTAATTGGAGTGATGATAAGTTAATAAAGTGGAACACTGTATATACCGCTCAAAAGGAAGAATACGTGGAGGGAGTTTATTTTCCAGACACTTATTTAATCCCCATTAAAGAGAATGGACAATTAGTTGCGGCTCGCATGATAAATAATTTTAATGATAAATTTGCAAAGTACTATGATGAATTTGCAAAAAAAAATATTCGCTGGACAACTGCAATTAAAATCGCGTCATTAATCCAAAGAGAAGCAGGAAGTTCAAGTGATATGCCCTTAATTGCCGGAGTTCTGTGGAACAGGCTTGAAAATAATCAAAAATTGGATATTGACGCTACAATTCAATACGCAAAAGGAAAGACTGATGGAAAATGGTGGTCCCAAGTAACTGGCTCTGACATAAGAAATACTAACTCTCTATACAACACATATAAATATGCAGGGCTTCCTCCTCATCCTATTTCTAATCCAAGTCTTTCAGCAATTAATGCAGTATTAAATCCGGAAGAGACAGATTGTATTTTTTATCTGCACGATAAAAATAGAGAAATTCATTGCTCGGTAACTTACGAGGAACATTTAGAATATATAGATAAGTACCTTAAGTAATTAGTGCCAGAATTTTCGCTCACCGGTAAACACCATTGGAATTTTCGCTTTATTTGCCTCGTCAATTGAAGCCTGATCATTTACACTTCCTCCCTGTTGAACTATCGCAGAAATTCCAGCTTTCACAGAAAGCTTAACACTGTCCGCAAATGGAAAAAAACTATCACTCGCTAAAATTGCGTCTTTAGTATTTTTTCCTGCTTGATCTAATGCGATTTTTGTTGCTCTAATCCTGGACGTTTGACCTGATCCGATTCCTCTTGTCATTGGTAAATTCTTATCAATTATTAAAATGGTATTCGATCTTATCCTCCCAATAAAACTCCATGCAATTTTCATTTGCTTCATTTGCGAAGCAGTTGGCTTTGTTTTTGTTACAACTTTCCAATCTTTAAAATTTAAATCATCATCCCACTCCTGCATTACAAATCCACCATCAAAAAACCTTAAGTGCTTATTATTAGATCTTTTTTTAGGAATTTTCCCAAACACATACACTCCTGTACTTTTTCTAATTTGTTTTATGAATTCAACGGCTTCATCTTTAACGCTTGGTGCTGCAATAATATCAATTAAAACTCCATTTTCTTCTTTAAAACCTGCGAAAGTTTTAGCAGTTCTTAAATCAATTGGCTCGTTAAGAACTATTACTCCACCA
>CAYIUZ010000050.1:0-6006 GCA_964366705.1 uncultured Gammaproteobacteria bacterium
GTCTATGGCAAATGTATCAGCATCTGATGTTTGTACAGGTGGAGACAATTCATGAATAATAACTGGTATAAAGATGAACATTCACCATTTGGGGTAACAGCTTCTGGATACACAATTGACCAAATCTGCGTAAAAGGTGGCCAAAACATGATTACATATAATTCGAATGGATCAGACGGATGCTGGTCTGTATCTGGAATAGGTACGCAAACAGCGTCTGCTGTAAAAGTCGGACAAGGATCAACGTGTAAAGATATTTCTCATGCCTCATTTCATAGGATTGTTGTGCCAACAGTAACACCTACTCTTACATTAACACCTACTTTAACTCCTACAGTTACGCCAGTTCCTACAAATATTCCATCTGTTGTGCCAAGTACTTCTCCTACACTAACAAAAACTCCAACAAGTAATGAAGATCCTTCAATTACTCCTTCAGCTACTCCGACAATAACAGTAACTCCAACTCCGACAAATACACCTCAGGGTGGAACATCAGATAGTTCAACGAGTTCAAATTCAAGCTCTAGTACTACTCAGGCTATTTTAAGTACTTCGACTGAAGTTGCCGGGGTAAGTACTTTAGCTTCAACAGGCGGAATAATTGAAAGCTTAATGAATTCAGTTTTTATTTCCGGTCTTCTTACCTTCGCGTTTGGTTTAAAACGTCATGGTAAAAAAAACTAAGTCTAAGAAAGACAAAGCGAACCTTCTTCCCCGTTTTATAATGGCCTTCGGAATTATCTTTATGGTAGTTTCGTTTTCCTGGAAATTAAACCAGAGTAGTCTTGGATTTAATGAAAAACCAGAAGTTGCATATAGAGAAATTAATCTAGAAAGTAAAAAACCTATATCATTAAAAATTGCTAAAACCAATACGAACTTATTAATTGAAGCAAGTGAAATCATTAACGGAAATTGGCAGGTTAGCAAGAATGGTGTATCTTTTTTAAATAGTTCAGCTGTGCCAGGAGAAGACGGGAACATAGTTATTTATGGACATAATAAAGAAAAAATCTTAGGTTCTTTAGATACCTTAAAATCTGGGGATGATATAGAAATTATTACCCGTGATAACGTAACACACAAATATATAGTTAAAAAAATTGAAACAGTCTCCCCTACTCAAATTGAGGTAATAAATCCTACTTCGAGCGAAGTTTTAACTATTTATACCTGCACAGGATTATTTGATTCAAAGAGACTTGTAGTTAAAGCCGAGCCAGTTTAATCTTCTATTTTATCTGACTTGGGTTTTTCGCGACGTGCTAGGTATATAAATGGAAGAGCTGCCCACTGGAAAATTGAAGACACAGCGTATGACATTGGATAGCCATAAATATCAGCCGTTTTTCCTAGCGCTGGCTGAATTCCTACAGCCCCAGCTGAGCCTAATAAAGAATCAAACGAAAGAACAGTAGCTCTTTGCGCGCTTGGAATAAGTCCATTTAGATATGCCTGTCTGATAGGTCCGATCGCAGCAAACATTAACCCCCAGAGAAAAATTAATCCTATGGCTCCCCAGAAATTGTTAATTTGAGAAACTAGAATTAAAATAAGGCCTGTTAAGAAAGTTCCTGCAAAAATTGCTGAAGTTCTTTTACTGAATAATTTTCTGATTCTTGAGGCTAGAATTCCTCCCGCGATTTGAGAAAAACCGGTAAGCGCAGCTATTAATCCGGCAACAGCGTATGCTTTTTCATCGCCGTAAAGTTCAAGGAGAAAAGGTTGAAGTGCATAGAATACATAAAAGCTAACACCAGTGGCAAATGGAGCTGTAAGCATGATCCAGCGGACGGGCGGATTTTTTATACCAAGATCAATTGACTTATTAAAAATCTTTTTCATTTCATGAATCGGGTTTTTTGGTCTACTTGGGGTAAATCCTAAATCTTGCATTAAAACAAAAGCCATTGCGAAATTTATCATGAGAACTGCAGATCTGAGAATATATGGAACTCCGAGATTTGAGTATTGGGCAATGAGCCCTCCTAAAATTGCTCCTGTTAGCATTGCAGCTCCTCCTACTATTTGGCCTTTTGCGAAAACGTTTTCCAGGCTTCCTTTAAAATTTGTTGCCTTTAGTGCATCAACAAGCCAAGCTTCTGTTGCTCCTGAGAAAAAAGTATACCCAAGGCCAAGAATCATAGACGAAAGTGCCCAGCCCCAGAAGGGGCCCTGAATATGCCACATATATAGGTAAAGAGCCGTTGAAATAGCCAGCGTTAAGGCTCCTAGGAGGTAGCTAAGGCGTCTTCCGTAGGTGTCAGCTATAATACCAGTCGGAACCTCAAAAATGACATATCCAACTGAGTAAAACGCGTTAGCTAAAAATGCCTGAAAATTCGAAAGTCCAGCATTAAGTAAGAAAATTGTATTAATCCCCCAGATAAAGCTTGTGGCCAAAGTATTGCCTCCAACTAAATATAAATAAATTGTTTGGATATTTTGGGGTTTTTTTACTAATTTTCTAAACACTTATTATGTAATATATTTTTTTATCCTAAGTGTCAATCCTTATTTATTTAAAATGGTATAATCTAGATTCTAAATGATTGACACTGTTAGAAAAGTATTAGGTCGTAAGTATTATCCCCTTAATGAAATAGAAATTTCCAAAAACGCGCTTTTACATAATTATAATTATTTGAGAAAATTGTCTAGTTTTCCCGTTGCTCCAGTTCTTAAAAGTAATGCATACGGACATGGAATAGAAATAGTCGGAAAAATTTTAGATGAGATTAATCCTCCATTAATTTGCGTAGATAGCATTTATGAAGCATATCAACTTTTAAATATAAAAATTGAAACTCCAATTCTTGTTATGGGGTATGTCAGTGGGGAAAATTTAAGCGTTAAAAAGTTACCTTTCTCTTTCGCGGTTTACACAGAGGAAATGCTTGAAAATATAAAAGAATTTCAGCCCCATGCCGGAGTGCACATATTTGTAGACAGTGGAATGCATAGGGAAGGAGTGCCGATGGATGAGCTTTCAATTTTTTTAAAAAAAGCAAAAAGTTTAAATTTAAATATAGAAGGCATTATGTCTCATTTTGCAAAACCAGATTCCCCATTAAATATTAAGACTAAGAATCAAGTCGATAATTTTGAAAAGGCAATTTCAGCAGGAAAAACTTTGGGAATTAATTTTAAATTAATTCATTTATTTGCATCTAACGGAATTAGAAATATAAAAAATTATAGAAGAGTTGATAATCTAACTCGAAGCGGAAAAGCGCTTTATGGAATTGACGTGGAGAAAAACAGTAAGAAATTAAAGCCGGTTCTAACGCTTAACTCTACAATTATTCAAATTAAAAAACTAAAAAAAGGAGAAGCAGTTGGATACGATTTTATTTTTAAAGCGCCCCGTGATATGACAACCGCTATTTTACCAATCGGATATAACGATGGAGTTAACAGGAGACTTTCTAATAAGGGTTTTGTAAAAGTAAATGGAAAGTTTGCGCAAATAATCGGAAGAGTTAGTATGAATATAACGGTAATTGATATTACAGATATTAAAAACGTTAGGGTAGGGCAAAAAGTAAATATTTATTCAAATGATCCGATGGATAAGAATTGCGTTTTTAATGTTGCTGAAATTACCGATACAATACCTTATGAAATTTTAACCCACTTAAACCCCTCGACTAAAAGAATAACAATTACTTAACAGCCTGCCTTAATTGTTCTATTTCGTTAGGAGTTAGAGGTCTATAGTCCCCTTCTTTAAGACTGCCTATTTTTATCGGACCGAATTGTATTCGTTTGAGATCCGTCAAATCTAGAAATATGGCCTGACACATTCTGCGAATTTGCCTATACCTGCCTTCATAAATCTCCATTTCTAAAAATGTTATTTTTTCTTTCTGTTTCACAAGCTTAACTTGTGCTGGCGCTGTAATTCCATCAGATAGAATTATTCCGTTTCTTAGTTTATTCATTTTTTCTTCACTTACATTACCCTGAATTGTAAGTAAATATTTTTTAGGAACATGAAATTTTGGATGAGTTGATTTATGAGTTAGTTGTCCGTCATTTGTTAATAAAATTAACCCGTGCGTATCTTTGTCCAGTCTTCCAACAGGATAAATTCTATGAGGAGTATCAATTAGATCAGTAACATTTGTTCTGTCATATTCATCTGAACTTGTCGAGATAATTCCTTTGGGTTTGTTAAGTAAAAAATAAACAGCTGAGGCTTTTTTAATTTTTTTATTATTAATTCTTATGTCGTCCCTGTCGATATCAATTCTAGTCCCGGATTCTCTTACCCGTTTTCCATTAACTGTAACGTTTTCATTTTTTAAGAATTGTTTTATTCCTCGCCGGGACGCGATGCCGTTATTTGCTAAAAACTTATCAAGTCTTTGTGTTAAGTTTTCTTCCACTTAATTTCCTCCAGCAAATTTTCTAATAATTTCTTTAAGTTTTTCAATTGAGTTTTCGTCATAAATAGAGACTTCAATGGTTTCTAATTTCTTTTTTGAAAATATTTTTTTATTTTCTTTTAGTTTTTCGGAAGTTGTTAAATCTTTTTTTGTAAAAATTATTATTTCAGGTTTTTCCAAAAGCTCTGGGTTATACTTCTTAAATTCCCCTCTTACGATTTCATAAACTTTTTTTGGATCAACTTCAGTCGAATCAATACAATGAAGAATTATTTTTGTTTTTTCTATGTGTTTTAAAAATCTGATCCCCAATCCTTTACCAGTTGAAGCTCCTTCAATGAGCCCTGGAATATCAGCAAGAGTAATGTTTTCCAACATTCCGATATTTGGCTCGAGAGTTGTAAATGGATAATTTCCAATTCTTGGTGTTGCGTTTGTGAGTACTGCTAAAAGACTGCTTTTTCCTGCATTTGGCAGCCCGGCAAGTCCAACTTGCGCTATTATTTTTAATTCAAAAATGAGATCTTTTTCTTCTCCCTCTCCACCAGGTTCTGCAAATTTAGGAGCTTGACGCGTAGCACTTTTAAATTCATTATTTCCTCGTCCCCCTACTCCACCTCGTGCAATTAAAATAGGTTTATCGTCAATTATTTCAAAAGTTTGATTTGATTTAACGTTAGTTACCTGAGTTCCAATTGGAAGTAAAATCGTTAAGTGCTGTGCATTTTTTCCGTATAGATTATTTCGTCCGCCCGCAATTCCATCAATTCCTCTAATTTTTTTCTTAAATCTAAATTCTTTTAAGTCGTTAATGTTAGTTGATCCCTTTAGAAATACATTTCCTCCATTTCCACCGTTTCCTCCATCAGGACCACCCTTTGAAGTTTGCCCGTTTCTTATAAATGAAACTGCACCGTTTCCTCCATTTCCTGCTTTTAAACTTACTTTTACAAAATCAATTAACATAGTTTAATTATTCCACAAAAGTTAATGCAATTCCTCTTTTTCCTGCTCTTCCGGTTCTTCCAATTCTATGAACATAATCTTCATAAGAAGCTGGTTCATCGTAATTTATCACATGAGAAACATCTTCTATGTCTAGTCCGCGGGATGCCACATCAGTTGCAAGCAATATGTGAATGTCCCCGTTTTTAAATCCATCGAGGGCGCGTTGACGCTGTCCTTGAGATTTATTTCCATGAATTGAAGCAGCTCTAAAACCTCTTATGATTAATGCTTTTGATAATTTTTCTATCCCCCATTTAGTTCTCCCGAAAATCAAAACCTTATTAAATTCTTCTTTAGCCAATAAATCATGAAGCGTATCAAGTTTTTGATTTTTGTCTCTTATTCTTATAATATCTTGTTCGATTGTACCTGCAGTTTCCTGAGTTTTTACCGATACAGTAACAGGGTCAGTTACAAAATTTTGTAATATATCGCGGGTTTTTCCGTCAACTGTTGCTGAGAAAAATAAGGATTGTCTTTTTTTAGGAAGCATAGAAATTATAAATTTAATGTCGTGAATAAATCCTATATCTACCATTCTGTCTGTTTCATCGAGTACTATATTTTGAAAAAGCATTAAATTTAGTTTTCTACGTTGTACTAA
>CAYIUZ010000051.1:0-5993 GCA_964366705.1 uncultured Gammaproteobacteria bacterium
CAGTAGTATTTTGTATAAATGGAACTACGGGATCCTTAACAGAAGTTGCATCAAGAAGAATTTCCATATCTCGCTTAGCTGGCACCATAAGAGTTGAGTGTGAGGCAACGCTAACCCTAAGCCTTCTTACCTTTCTTTCTCCAAGCTTTTCTGCTACATATGAAATCGATTCATTTCTTCCGGAAATTACGATTTGACCTTCAGAATTAACATTAGCTACCTCTGCACCAAACTTAGAACAAATCTCTTCTACGTCTGAGAGAGGTAATCCAAGAACAGCTGCCATGCCCATTCCTCCGGGATAATCTGCTTTTACTCTCTCCATAAAGTCTCCCCTCATCTTAACCAAATTAACAGCTTGAGCAAAACTTAACGCCTCTGCGGCAACAAGCGCAGAATATTCACCCATACTATGCCCTGCTACTACGCCTGGCATAAGATCATAATGACCTAAAGCGCGAAGTGCGGCGATACTTGTCGCAAGAATTGCAGGCTCTGTAAATCCCGGTCTATCCAACTCTTCATCAGGCCCAACGGAAACAAGAGACCTTAGATCCCGTCCTAAGATATCACTAGCTTCTTTAAAGGTTCTTTGGGTTATTGTCGCGATATCAGGATTTCTGTGTAAAAAAAGAGGCTCAGCCATACCAATTCTCTGCGTTCCCTGCCCCGGGAAAACAAAAGCCCTGGGATTTTCTATCATAACGAAGGATTATATATGTTTATAAATTAGTGTCAAGGCTAGGGAGCTAAACTGAGGTTTTGCCTTTGAGGTTTTCGTTTTCAAGTTCAAGGTCGTGAATTCTATTCTTTAAGCTATCAATTTCCTTTGAGCTTTGTTTGATTGTACTATCTTTACCGAAAAGCTTTAGAGTCGTAGAAATAAATCCAAAAAAACTCATGATCATGGAGATAATTATTCCGATCAAAAGTGCACCTAAGACTACGACATAAAGCGGGATACTTGGTATCGTGTAGCGGAAAAGATTAACGGAGACTAGCTGAGTATTTTGAGCAGCAAAGTAAGCGAAGATTCCACCTGTAACTATTAAGATTAGTAAAGATATCATCTCGTATATACGATACCACTAACCAGAGAATATAACAAGCTTTTATAAATGGGTTAATTTTCGAGGACGGATTTTAGTTTTTCCAAAACTTCTTTAGTCATCGGATATTCCAACTCTCTACTTTCCATCCACTCATGCCACTCAAATTCCGAAGAATTATTTCCTAAATCTCTAAATGAAAATGTGCAGTGGTAATTATTGTCTTCATCTTTCATAGAAAAGTGATCATTTGGAACTATCTCTGTCATGATAAAAGTTATAACGACGCCATTTTTACCGGTATTCTTATAGACTGTCCCCTCTCTTGGCGGCCATTCACTTGCTTCTTCGCGAGCAGAATCATTTATCCAACTCGGCGTATTTTTAGGATCAAGTGTAAAAGCATAAACATCTTCTACGGGTCGGTTAATTTGAATTTTAATTCTATTATCTTTCACTGAATGAATTATACCACGCTCCCCTTTCCCCAGCTTCCCACTTTCCATGTGGGAAGCTAGATTTAAAATTGTAGTGATGTATCAATACATGGATACAAATCTTCGCGAGGCTCAACCTGAGGGGTCGACGCACGAAATTATTTCCCCGGTGTCAAGGCTGTTAGTTTTTAGTGTTCCACCAATTAAAGACTCCGTTTGAGAAATTTTCAACTCTTTTCTGATCTAATTCCATTCCAAAATGCTCCTTTATGAAAAGCTTCAAATAAGCTGATAGGTCAGTTTCATCTTTTCCTTCAGAAAGAATTTTAAGGACTGGGTCTATCAGACAATCATATTCATCTTTTGCCCCAAGAGGAACTACTCCTATAAAATCCCATTCGTTTAGAAGGTCATTCAAATGCGTAGCGTTTTCTTTATAGTCCTTCAACATGAGGCTAATTTACTCCCCTTTTACTTCGGTGTCAACAGAGCGTTACCGATGTATCTTAACTCTTCGCCTCAAGAAATTATTATATTGACATTAGAGATACTCCCAAATAGAATCTTTTTACCCTTGCCCGCTTAATCAAGATGAAACCAATTACACCATTCGGTCTTCCTGTAGGACTTAGCATTGCATTCTGGACATTCATCGGGCTCGTTAGATTTGTTTCGGAAAATGTAAGAGGAAATGAGATAGTTAAAAGAAAAAATCTATTTAGTCCAGCTGATGTTGCAGTAATAATTCCCGCTCATAATGAGTCCTTGGTAATTCGCAATTGTATTAAAGCAGTTAAAAAATCTCTTCCAGCAAAACAGATATATGTCGTTTCTGACGGCTCTACAGACAATACGCATATTCAAGCATTAAAAGAAGGCTGTAATGTTTCCACCCTAAACCCGGTGCGCGGAAAAGCAAAAGCCCTCAAACATCTTTTTAGTAAATACCATTTATTTAAAGAATATAAGCTAATTTTTATTGTCGATGCTGACACAATGATGGATGAGCAATGCCTTGAATACGCACTCCCCATGTTTAATGATAAGGATATTAAAGTTGTTTTTGCCAGCTCTCAAATTAAATGGCCAAAACACTTTAAGCCAAAAAAATCGTATTATTTTATGGCTTATAGAGACAGACTTAATAGGCTTCTTTCCTATTGCTTCGTATATGGACAAACCTGGAAGTATACTAACGTTAATTATGTTATCCCTGGATTTGCAACAATCTATAGATCAGATACGTTAAAAAAACTTGAAATCGATACACCTGGACTTTTAATTGAGGATTTCAATCTTGCTTTTCAATTTCACAAAAAAAAGTTGGGTAAAATCGGCTATGAGCCCAGGATGATCGGATGGGATCAATATCCTGAAACATTTACCGATTACTGGAAGCAAGTAAGACGATGGAATATTGGATTTTTCCAAACTGTTAAAAAAAATGGGGTGTGGCCAAGCTTTTTTTGGCTTGCTTTGGGAATCTTTTCATTTGAAATCCTCCTTCATTCTATTTTCCTTTTAATTCTCCCTTTAATCTTACTTTCCCTAGTTTCATCCTACTTCAGCTTAGGTCCTTTAAATGGGCCGATAAATTTCTATCAGTCCTTACCTTTCTACGAAAGCTATACATTATCTGATTTATTTATTAGTATTTTTCTAATTGATTACATTTTAACGGTAGTCGTTGGTCTTTGGATTAAAAAACCGCAGTTTATTTTCTATGGAGTTTTTTTCATTTTCATGCATTATGCAACTTCTCTAATACTTTTGTCTTCAATCTATCCTGGATTTTTTGGAAAATCAGAGGGAATATGGAATTCCCCAAAACGTCAAATTAATTAATCACGATATTTACTTAATTTTTCCCAAACCTCTTGATCTTCACCACCCAAACGCCAAAATGTAATTCCTCCAAAACCTGCATCGTAAGCTAAATCTGCTTTCTCAACTACACTTCTGGAATTCTCAAACCAAACCAGATGATTTTCATATTTAAAATATGGAGATTTAGATAAATTATCAAACTTTATTAATTCAACCGCTTTCCTACTAGCAAGATCTACTACCTCCTCATAGGTTACCCCTTTAGCAGGTCCCGTTGACTTAATATCCCAATCGTATCCATATAAAGGTATTCCTAAAAATAATTTTTCATGAGGAATATTTAGGGTTTTTGCATATTCAATTATTTTTCCAACCCAACTAATACTTGCAACAGGACCTGGATCATCTTCATTTGAATGTTCACTATAACCCATAATTTGTGCTTGATCAGCACTATTTACAAGAGATACCCAGTCTTGATATCTACCTAAAGACTCTCCCTTAACATTTTCTCCCGTTTTGGGATGAAGTACGACAATTACAGTTTTATTTTCTTTTTTTGCTTCTACGGAAAGCTCCTTTATAAAAATAGAATAATTCTCTCTTGTGTCTACTTTAAGCATTTCATAATCAATAATAACTCCATCAAATTTTTTCTCATTTAATTTATCAATTATTTTATCTATGTGGATTTTTCGTTTTTCATTTGAATTTATATATTCCTCAACTCTCCCTGAATTCCATTTTTCAGGATTTTCGGTAAGATTTGTGATTACTGCATGAACTTTTATATTATTCTTATGCGCAAAGTCGATTATACTTTCATCCTCGTTTGCATATTCATATTTCTGAATTCCCCCATCTCCCCCAATGTAATACCAAAATAAATTTATATAATCAAAACTTTCTTTGTTTTTTTTAAAAGAATCGTAAGCATAATTCTGATCCCAATACGGAATGGATCCTTTAATTTGAAACGATTTGTTCCTCTTAATTGAAGCCTTTATAATAATATTATTATCAACCTCAGGACTTTGGGATGTTTGTTTTCCTGAAATTAAAAAATGATAAATAAAAAATCCTCCAAGCCACAGAAAAAAGATTACAGAAAATATGAATAAAATCTTTTCATATTTAAAAAAATTTATCATCAGGAAACTAAGATTGAACGTGCCTCTTTAACTGGCACATTGAAAAGAAGATCTAGAATTGATAAGTTTGCAATAAAACCGAGTTGCTTATTAAAAAGTTGTGGATATTCCTTACATCTCCAATCTTGAACTTTAATCGAAATGCCATTTTTCTCAAACAAAGAATGATCCACGTATGCATTTACACCTGTACCTCCACAATAGTCTTCGTTCGCACCATATTCTTTACATAATGCAACAATTTTTTCATTTGTTTTAAGCTCTGGATTTTTTAAACTAATGCTCTCAGAAGACCTTTTTATTTCTTTTAACCTTACAGATTTATCCTTTTGTAAAAACTCTGTAACCTTATCAATAAAGAGTATGTCCTTGTCTACTTTTTTTACCCCCAAAATTTTCAAAACTCCCCATAAAGTTGTCGCAATATTTAAATCCGCTAAGCTTTCATGCTTATTCCTGAGTAAAATTTCAACTTCAGGAAAAATTTCTTGAAATTGCGGAGCTTTAGCATAAGATATTTTAAATGTTTTAAGATGATCCTCAACCCAATCTGCACTGTCTTCAAGTTTTGTTGAAACAAGCGGAAGAAATCCCTGATGATGCACTGGAACAGTCAATAAGAATCTACCAAAAGATTGCTTAACGGGAGAATGAGCCTGGTATGACTTATCAACCTCTCCGTTGGGATACTTGTGCTTCCTTACATATTGAGCCTCATCTCTTATTACAAATACATCAGCATTTAAAATTCTTGCAAAATAGTGAAGACGGGGAAAATACTGGGGCTGGATACCAGAGTACCTTTTCGTTTTTGTTGTCTTACCAGCCTTTGTCATCAGTCTATCTTTTATATCTTTATTGAGGACTTGGTGTCAATATAATTTACTAGATCAAAATAGACTAATCTAAAAACTTAAAATCCCGGGAAATAGTCTGTTACTATTCTGTGATTCCTTATCCTTAATTCTTTCAAAAGCACCCTATATGATTCAACCATTTTACTTGGACCGGAAAGATAAAAAGTGCGCGATGCAAAATCAGGAACTTCTTTTTTTATTACCTCTGCAGTCAAACGGCCATTATGTCCATCCCATTTAATGTTTTCATGATTTTTTGTTAAAACATAAATTGTTTTAAATCCATATTCCTTAGCTTTTTCAAAAATATCTTTATAGACAAAACTTTCAGGATCAGAATTTGAATAAAACAAAATTATGTCTCTTTTTTCCTCTTTGTCTATAATATATTTTCCAATACTTCTAAATGGTGTTACTCCGATTCCCCCGGCAATAAAAACCAATTTTTCTGATTTATTTTTAGGCAAAACAAAATCCCCTGCAAGCTGTCCTGCGTAAATCTTAGAACCAGAATTCAAACTAAGGAGCGCGTTTTTAAAACTACTTGATTTCTCTGAATTAATTTTTATCCCCAGGTGAACAGTGCTTTCAGTTGGACTTGAGGCGATCGTAAAATACCTCCTAACTCCTCTACTGTCAGGTTTGTTGTGGGATAGTGTCCACTCAAGATAT
>CAYIUZ010000052.1:0-5894 GCA_964366705.1 uncultured Gammaproteobacteria bacterium
TTTAGGCATGCAAAAACTCAGGGAAATATTCCCGATTCAGAAAAAGGGACCCTTTTTTTAGGGCGAAACATGGATTATAGTATTATACCCCCCAATAAATATGAAATTAATGTTATTAAAAAAGAAACCAAAGGATCATATGCCTTTTTTTCTTCTCCATCCAAAAGATGCAGACAGACTATGGAGTTGATTTCCTCTTACCAAGTTGTAGAGGATGCAAGACTAAACGAAATAGATTATGGTAAATTTGAAGGTCTTTATTCTAATGAAGCCGTAAAAAAATATCATCTAATTTTCGATGCATGGAAAAAAGGAGAAGATCCCAGATTTCCAAATGGAGAGAACAACCTTGATGTGATAACAAGAATAAAAAAATTCTTAAAAGATCTAAATCAAATTAATTCCAAAAAAATTTCCATTTGTACCCATAATATTACTTTAAAATGCATAATAGGAAGTTCACTAAAAATCCCGGTTAAAAATTGGCATCAAATTAATATACCTTATTCTATACCAATTAATTTTGAATTGGAAAAAAATCGAATTATCTATAAGGGGAGTGCTAAATTAAAAAAGATTTTATTAAAAGATTTAAATTCCAGCCTTTTTCAAGGATACTTTATAGCATTAAGACCAGAAAATAAACTAAATTTTAAAGTTTTGGAAGCCAAATTTAAATTATCCAAATTATTTGGTAGCCAAAAGTATTTATTAGACCCCCCTCACTGCACCCTTTATGTCTCTGTTTCAGAAAATCTTCATAAAATCCAAAAAATATTACAAAATATGTCTTCAAAAGAAAAAGTAATCCCTTTAATAATATCAAACAAATATCATGAATTTGAAGAGCAAGGATTGATAGGTGGGGGAACAAGTTTGGCATTAAAATTTGATCCAGAATCAATTAAAAAGATAATTTCTCTGCAGGGGAAGATTGTAAAAAAAATTAATAAATTCAGAAAGAAGAATATACATCCCAGATATGAGAACAATACTTTATCGAAACCGTTTATTCAAAATCTAAAAAAATATGGATATCCATTCATAGGAAAACTTTTTACCCCTCACATAAGCCTTGGATCATTTAATAATATGGAAATGATAAAAAAAATAAAAGAATTATGTTCACCCCAAATATTTTCAGGACCATCAAAATTAACAAATTTATCCCTCTATAAATTACATATTGGTGATAAGCCCGAATTGATACGAGATTTTGAATTACAGCAATTATTATAAATGTCATTTTTCCTAAAATTATATGCTAAAAGATTTACGAAAAGAAGCACTTTTCGGGAATCGTATGCTTCCAAGCTCTGGATTAGTAAAACTAACTTTTGGAAATGTTAGCGTGATAGACAGAATTAAGAGAGTGGTAGCTATAAAACCAAGCGGAGTTAATTTTGACAATTTAAATTTAAATTCCATAGTTCTGACCGATCTAGATGGAAATATCTTGGAAGGAGATAAAAAACCCAGTTCAGATTTACCCACCCATTTGGAATTATACAAAAACTTCCCAAAAATAAGCTCAATAATTCACACCCATTCTGAATATGCAACTTCTTTTGCTCAAGCGAGAAAACCTCTTGATTGCTTTGGGACAACACATGCAGACCATTTCCATGGCACAATTCCAATTACAGAAGATCTTTCACGGGAGGAAATAGAAAAAAATTATGAACTTAATACAGGGAAGGCAATTACAAGAACCTTCAGAGAAAAAAGGTTAAATTATCTGGAAATTCCAGCATGCTTAGTTGCATCTCATGGTCCTTTTATATGGGGAGAATTTGTTAAGGAAACACTTGAAAATGCAATAGTTCTTGAAGAAATAGCCAAAATGAATTATAAAATTCTTTTAATAAATCCAACAGCTGAAGGAATAAGCGAATATTTATTAGATAAACATTTCTTTAGAAAACACGGTAAAACAGCATATTATGGGCAAAAAAAATGATAAACATCATAACCATGGCCGGCCAAGGAAAAAGATTTTCAGAACAAGGATATAACCTTCCTAAACCCCTAATTTCTGTAGATGGACAACCTATGATATGGAGAGTAATTGATTGCTTGCCCAAAGCCGAGAAATGGATATTTGTTGTAAGACAAGAGCACATAGATAATTTTGAAATTGATAAGATAATTAAAAAAAAGATACCAGAAGCCATAATAACAGTGGATAAGGATCTTCTTGGAGGAGCTTCAATTTTGTGTGCTGAAAAATACGTACCAAATGGAAAAGAAGTTTTTATAGCTGGATGCGATATGGGATTTCTTTATAATAAAGAAGAATTTGAAAAGTTAAAACATTCCGGGTACGATTGTCTACTTTGGACGTTCACTAAAGATAAAAGAATTTCTAATAATCCAAAATCTTGGGGGTATGCTATTTTAGAAGAAGACTACAGAACTATAAGGGGAATGAGTGTAAAAATTCCAGTCTCCGGCAATCCCTTTGAAGATCACGCTGTTGCCGCAACATTCTGGATAAAATCGAAAGAAATCCTATATCAAGCACTTAAAATAATGTTTAAGGAAAACATAAAAACGAATAACGAATACTATTTGGATAACCTTCCTTTAGCATTAAAATTTTTAGGAAAAAAAAGCGGAATTTTTGATGTTAATTTTTTAATCGGATGGGGTACCCCAGAAGAACTAAAAGAATTTGAGAAAATTAGCTTTCTTTATGATTCTGGGGGTTTACGTTCAAGCAATTTGCCGGGTAATGAATTAAATAATTGGGAAAAATATTTTAAAAATGTCTGGAAAAATAGAGCTTAGCATAGTATTACCTGTTTTTAATGAAGAAAAAAATATTCCAGAGGTCATAAAAAGGTTTCTGGAGATTTCTAAAAAAGTCAATTTAGAGATTATTTTTGTTGAAGATGGTGGGTCGGTAGATAATACCCGGGAGATTATTAAAAAAAATTCATTAAAATACGATTTTATAAAACCCATCTTTACAGATGAAAGAGGTTATGGTATTTCCTTATACAATGGACTAAAAACAGCAAAGGGTGAGTTTATTGGATGGACTCATGCAGATTTGCAGGCTAACCCACTTGATGCTATAAAGGCATTAAAAATAATTGAAAAAGAAAATTTCTCTAAAAATATTTATATAAAAGGAAAAAGATATGGTAGACCACTTTTTGATGTTTTTTTTACAATTGGAATGTCTTTTTTTGAAACCATCCTTCTTAAAAAAAGTCTTTGGGATATCAATGCCCAGCCAAATATATTTCACAGATCTTTTCTAAAACTGATGACGGAACCTCCAAAAGATTTCTCTTTTGATCTTTATTCATATTATCTTGCTAAATCCAATGGATATAAAATAGTCCGTTTCCCAGTTTACTTTGGAAAAAGAATTTATGGGGAAAGTTCATGGAATACAAGTGTATCATCAAAGATAAGATTTATTAAAAGAACCTTAAATTTTTCATTTAAACTAAGAAAATTAATTGGGGCTTAGAAAATGGTTATCTGGAAAAAATACAAAGCAGAACATTCAGAAAACAGAATGAAACATGAAGGGGATGTTGTTCATGCTAGAAATAGTTATTATAAAAATAAACCAACTAATTTATACTTTTTATTTAAAGAGAGATATGGTTGGATGAATAAATATATAAAAAAGGGGGATAAGGTATTGGAAATAGGATGTGGAACAGGAATCTCTAAGGATTTTTTGAGAAAAGATGCGAAAGTGCTTTTGACAGATTTTGCCGATCATCCATGGGTTGATAGAAAGGTAGACGCCTTGAATACTCCATTTAAAAAAAATACTTTCGATGTTATTTATTGCAGTAATATGATTCACCATGTACCTTTTCCATTCAAATTTTTCAAAGAAATGCATAGAATCCTTAAATCTGAAGGATATTTGCTCATACAGGAAATTAATTGCTCAATATCAATGAGAATATTGCTAAGAGCAATGAGGCATGAAGGTTGGTCATTTGATGCGGACCCTTACGATCTTATTAAACCAGCAACAGATGAAGAAGATTTATGGTCTGCTAATTGTGCAATCCCAAATCTCCTTTTCGATGACCTTCGAACATTTAATAAAAAAATTCCTTTTTTTGATGTAAAAGAAACCAAATTTTCAGAATTTTTCTTATTTCCAATATCTGGAGGAGTAATTGCAAAAACAAAAACAATAAATCTTCCAATTTCTGTCTTAAAGATTATAAATAAAATAGATAACTTTTTGACTTACCTCTCCCCCTCCCTTTTTGCATTACAAAGAAGAATTGTACTAAAGAAAAATGATAATTCACCATAGAATAAATACAATTGAAGATTTAATGAACATCCCAATTCATCAAGGAGTAGAGCTAGATGTAAGGGGTTATGGAAACAAACTCTTCCTTACACATGATCCAATTGACGATTCAAGACTAAAAGAATATACTAATTTTGAACAATATCTTGAGCACTTCAATCATGAGCTTATGGTTCTTAATGTTAAAGAGGTGGGCTATGAAAAAAAAATAATAGGTCTAATGGAAAAATATAGAGTTAAAGATTACTTTTTTCAAGATGAAGAATTTCCTTACATATACATAGCCACAAGAAGAGAAGCAATGAGAAAAATTTCAATACGTTTTAGCGAAGTTGAGCCTATAGAATATGTAAAATCCCAACTTGATGAAAATGGAAATCCTTTATTAGATTGGGTTTGGATTGATACTAATACTAGGTTACCAGTTACAATGGAGGTTATTCCTACTTTAGATAAGTTTAGAAAATGTTTAGTTAGCCCGGAAAGATGGGGGCGTCCAGAAGATATTCCTATATATATAAAAAAACTAAAGGAACTTGATTTTAAATTAGATGCCGTTCTTACCTCTAAGTATTATTCTGATCAATGGGAAAAATCAGAAATTCTAAAAAAAACTAATTTATTATCTTAATTTATTTAAACCTTTAAAACACTCTATCAACATGGCCAAGAATATCGACAGGAATTTCCTTATTGTTGGGATTATCATTGTTCTTTTACTGTTTTCTTTTATGGAATTCCTGTACCCATACAATTTTTCTAAAGATGACAATTTAGTGCAATTTCTGCCGGTCCTTATTGAAGGATCAGGTCAAATATTTTATGGGCATTTTCCATCAATAAATTTGCATCAGTTAATGGGATCAAAAATAATAGAAGTCGGAACTTATGCTGTTTTATATCCCCCAACAATAATTTCTTATTTTATCTCCCATTATTTTTTTAATAATGATTTCCTATTAATTGAAATTTTTGTTCTTATTCATCTGATAATAGGATTTATTATAACTTATTTTTTAATTGATTCAAAAATAAATGATAAAGTAATTTCCTTGTTAGCCTCTTTAGCCTTCATTTTCTCAGGGTATGTAATAATTTTATCTGCTGCATGGTATTATGTAATTCCAACAATAGTTTTTTTGCCACTTATACTTTTTTTAAATGACCGGTTGAATTCCAATAAGAAATACATTTTTCTTTTGGGAATATCAAGGGGGATATATTTCTATTCTGGAAATGCACAATATTTCGCGTTTACCTTATTTTTTGAATTTTTGTATATGCTAATTAATGTTTATCAAAATAACCAAAAAAACAATCCAGAAAAAATAAAAAGATATATCATCTCGATAATTCTAACTTTATTACTTACTCTTCCACTTTTTCTGTCCCAATTGAAAAATGTAAGTGTAAGTAATAGAGGAGCTTTGGTTTTTTTAGAGTATCTTTTCAGCCAAAGCTCAAATCTAAAAGATTTTATCTTAGGTTCAATATTCACTTATCCCATATTTAAGGCTTCCAGCACTATAGTAACTGCCCCAAGCTCGTTCTTAAATATTTAATATTCAGGAGCAATTTTTTATATGCTTTTTTA
>CAYIUZ010000053.1:0-5844 GCA_964366705.1 uncultured Gammaproteobacteria bacterium
TTTAATCGGGGAGTGGAAAAAAGGGTAACTTTCATCAGTAAATACGAATTTATAAGGGCCATAGATACACTTAGTTTTTATAGATTTGGAAATATATCCATAAGATATTCTAAGTATCTAAACTTAAGCAAGGAAAAGAGAGAAGAGTTTTTTAGAGAAATAAATAGCGACAATTTGCAAATTGAGATTATCGCATTTTGTCTTATGAATAATCATTTCCACCTACTATTAAAGCAGGTTAAGGATGGCGGTGTAGTCAAATTTATGGCCAAATTTACAAACAGTTATACCAAGTATTTTAATACTAAGCATGAAAGGGTTGGCCCGCTTTTCCAGGGAGTTTTTAAGGCAGTACATGTCCAGAATGATGAGCAGTTTCTGCATCTGTCTCGATATATACATCTCAATCCGGTTGCTGGATTTATTATTGAATCAGAAAGATTATCAAGCTATCAATGGTCATCTTATCCAGAATATATAGGATTAACGAAAACAAATATGATTAATAAAGGCGAAGTCTTAAGTTTTTTTAAGACCCCAGATAAATATAGGAAATTTGTTCTAAATCAAGCTGATTATGCTAAGCAACTTAAAGACATAAAACACCTCACATTAGAATAAAAGGAAAGGTGTGAACGTGAGTCAAATGGAATGTGAATAAGAATATAGAAGGTGAATATAAGACTCAAAAGGTGTAGAAGTTTAACCAAATTTACAAGCACTCTTGATTTATTTATTGTATATACTATAATTCCGCCTATGGAATTAGAAATAAATTCAGGGATTATCCCGCCTGATCGGGCAAAACCCACTATACCAAATCAAAAACCTAAAATTAAAGAGGTGCCTCTTATCCCGCATCCTATTGATATTCCCGTATCTCCCAGACCAAGTCCAGTACCAACGCCGGTTGAACAGCCGGTTGAAATTCCTCGGATTCCTGTCCCCGCTTAATTATGGATATAGAAGCAGGCAATTCACATTCAGAAGTTATAGCAATACCCTCAAATATCGATTTTTCTATGGGTGCTAATGGGTTTTTTAGAGACGGAGATGGTTGGAGATTTAACCCCGATGCCTTAAGAAATACCAAACTCCAGTTTGATGCACAGCAAGTCTCTTTTTTCGGTCCATCAGATGCTGAAAAACCGTTTTTTATGTCTGAATTAACCTCTCCCGGTCAATTTGCAATAACTTTCAGAAAACCGGGAATAGCAGAAACTATTGAGAAATACAGAAGAATCGATGCTCCTCTGGCACATAGAACTGCATATCTTTTAGGTGGAATTATCAGGCAGTTGACGGTTGACGGAATACATTCAAGGGATATACAGGATGCAGTAGAATTTGCTTCAAGAGTTGCAAAGTTAGGGGAAGGAAAAAGCGGAGATGCAATTACCTCAGCTATCTCTCTATATTTAATCTCCGGCGGCTCAACGCGTCCAGACAAGGACTTTAACGGTTGGGTATATAGGATGTCAGAAGCAATTAGAGATGATCAAATTATTCCAAGAGACACTCATGAACTAGGTCTTTCCCAAGTTGCCAGACTTAGAGGTTTTAAAGATAGACTTCAAGGAGATGAACCATCTGAAATGCCTGATTTGAGACATGAATTAGAGCTATTTGATGAATTTCCTACTGTGGGAGCAGAATTTCATATACCGCTTAAGGATCCTGATCGAGCACGAAGTTTCTGGAAAAGATTAGCACTTCTAAATATGTCTCAATACCAAAGAGAAAGCCATATTCAGATGTCTAGAACCGATAAAGGAGTTGTAGAAGTAAGAATGAACCCGTCTGTTTATCCGGTAACAATTGCCAACTGGGAGCATATCAAATCAATTCTTCCTGAAATCCAGGGATCTTTTTACTGGATTACTCTAAACAGGAGACATGCAGGAGCAGATTTTAATTGGGGGAATGCAGATGACGCAAATCAAATCAGAAAATTACGGGATTTAGGGTTATTAACATATGCAGCAACGCATGACAGTACTCCCGGAATGGAATCTAATGGAGAAATAGATTTCGGAGAAATATATTTAGGACAAACCGTTCGAGTTAAAGACGGAGGTTATGACTTCTCCGGACAGTGGAACGGAAAGCAGGGGAAAAATGGACAGCTTAGTATATACGCAGGTTTCGGAAATAATCTACCCCACTTAGCATACTATTTATCTATGGCTATGGTAAATCCGGAAGTAGTTAGCAGAACTCCATTGTTGGGTAATAATCGGCCATTAACTCAAGCGGTTGATCTTGCGTCTCACGAAAAAGAAAGTTTATTTTCGAGAATTCATAGGGAAATTGAGAAAGATCCGCGTCTAAGTATGGCTACTAGAACTGGACGGGATATAGTCCGTACTCTGCGAAGCTAATGAATCTTAACAAAAATATAAAAATTTTTATTTCCGACGTCAAGTCTCTTGTATTTAACAGTTTTACTTAATAATTTCATTTCTTTAATCAAAAATACGTAACCTGAAGGATAAAAGTTATTAGGATTTTGCCCGTCGCTTAAGTCGGCGACAATTATATCCGGGTCATTATTCATATATCCTTTTGCGAGAGAAAATACGCCTTCATTTCTAAGCACAAGATACGGAAGTAGATTGTTCTGCGCAGCTATAGACCCTTCATTTGGTACTTTTTTTAATGCCTCAAATATATCCTGTCTGGGATGAAGTTCACGCCAGAAAGTAGGATTTGTCGCTAGAATTACGGGAGAATGAGTTACTTTCTTTGCAAAAAAGAGAGTAAATAAAACTAGGAGTATTGAAATTATCACTGCTTTATTTTTAAGTTTGAATTTTTTATAGATAAACAATAAGCCGTCAATGCTAGCAAGCGAGAGGAAAATTCCAAGATAAAAATTGTAATGCATTCCCAGGGTAAAGCTTTCAAAAAATGAATGAAGAGGAAAGATTCTTATAAATATTTCCCCAAATACTGGAATTAGGCTAAAACGTGCAAGGAGAGGCAGAAAACCAAAAGATACTATAGATTTCCAGACAAATTCGTATTTGGCAGTTTTTTCTAAAGATAATTTAAGACCTAGTGCGCTTTTAGGCAGGTCTGGAGAATAAAAATATTCTCTTCCTGAGAAATGAGGAATTAAAAGTTTGATAGTTGTAAGGAACCAAACAGCAGAAGCTATTAAATAGCCAACTATTTCTTTTCTTCTTTTAGGAAACATAAAAAAAGACGAGATTAAGAACAGTGACAAAGTAATAGCATTACTTTCTTTAAATCCTAAGAAAATTATGGCTAAGATGGGCGCTATAAATTTCTTTTTACCAAACAAGAAAAAGTAAATAAATAAAAGTAAGAAAAGTCCTGCAGTAGGTTCTGGATGCCAATCAGTCACAAGTGGATTTTCTATGCCTGCATATAGAAGAAAAACGATTGAAATGGCAAGACTAGAAAGAAAAGAAAGTCCCTTTTTTAAAGCAATTTTTTGAATAACAAACGCCGTTAGTACAATTGCCAGGGCTTGTTCGATCAATAATATTTTTATATCTTTAATAAACCAAAATAATGGTAACAAGAGAGCAAGGCTTGGCTGAAAATGGTCTCCTAAAAAGGGAACCGTGCCTAGACTTATATGATTTATGTATGCCATTTTGAATTGGCTTAGTTGCCAAATCGTGGAAGCAAATATCCCAAAATCATATTGGAAAATCTGAACGGAAAAATATCTATTGAGAGAAATCGCGGAGAAGATAAAGAAAAAAGAAAGATAAACTAGAAAATTAAATAAATTCCTAATACTTAGCATTAATCAGATTCTATCAAACTTTAGATTGAGAAATATTTAAAAATCTTAGCGTGCTCTTTCTCTTCCAACACCCTGCGTAGAGACATCTTCCGACGGAACAGGTTTTACCATTCCGTTTTCAATGGTTACAAATCCAGCCTCTGCCAGCATCTCAGCCCACGACTTAATCGGAACTACTTCAAATGCATGTTCTTCCGTAGCTTGAAAGGTATCATTTAACTGACCACAAAATGCTTCGGATAACCCATGAGCCGCTTTGTATATATCAGGGTGAGCCTCACTATATAGAGTAGATGCTGTACTTCTGAGCATCTCAGCTGCCAACGGATAGATATAACTAAAATCTCCTGCATTCACTAGGCCATCCCAGCTTTCTGGGTGCTCCAATCTTCCTCTAAATTCTTGCCCTAGGCCAGTTTTCAAGGTTGCATCAAAGAGAGTTAAGTCTCCGCCTGTTTGCTCAACTCTTCTGCGAACTTGTCCTAAAAATTCTGGTAATGGAATGTCTTTATTTTGAAATGGCATTTGGATGGGAGAATAACATCAAGAATATATTTTGTCAATGAAGTGAATTAGCGAAAGTTAGTACCGTGTAGGGGAGCTCCTTAGGCTCTGCTCGGGATAAACTTCTCCTTCAATGCAATTCTTCAGCAAACTCAGTACAAGTATTTATTCCATGTTTTCCGTCAATCAGCATCTGCTTCTTTGTTTTGATCAACTTATTATTTGTTTTTACAGCCTATATAAAGTTGACATTAAATAACCCTGTAGTATAATGCGTTCATGGGTATAAAAGAAGTAATGGATAGCATTGTTGCTCAATCGAAAGCTTACGAGGAAGAACAAGCTGTGAAAGCTGCAAGAGAGCAAGCAGCAAGAGCAACTGTTTTAGCAAATGAACGTATAAAGACTGAGGCTATTGAAAAATTAAGACTTCAAGAGGTGAGAAGGATAGTTGAATTAGCACAATTAAATCGTCAATTTCAAGACCATATCTTAACTACCATTTTCTTACCAAGCATTACTGAATTAAGAGACCTACTAGATAGAGCTCTACCAATAAGCGCAGCTCCATTTGAAATTGAAAGAACGACAGGTACGGGTCTTTATAAATATCAAGTCTATCATGAAGACAGACACCCTGAGGGTATTGACGAAGATTACAATAGTGAAACCGTAGAGTATAGAGTTCCTTATTCATATGATGGATATAGTCTATTAGGTGTCAAAGAAGTGGCTAGAGAAGACGAAAGACGAATTTTAGGATTTAGATATAAACCTGCTGATGTAGTTAAAACTTTTGAGATTCTTTTTGCAGGAAAAGTAGCCCCTTTAAAAGGTAGCGATGTTGAATTTGATCCAGCATTTGGAATAAAGCATATTCAATCAACTGGACATCTATCTTTTAATGATGTCTTTAATCCCGCAGACGGCTCATATTACGATAAATATAATATATTGAGTGGTTTTACTAGACTTCCTGTTCCAGAAGTTACACCTGACTCGTTTGAACAGCGAATGAGAGAAGTTACTGATCCGACGTCACCATTGCACAGCAGTTTGGCTGGAATAATTAATTACAAGGTTGCACACGCAGGTGTTTATCTTACAGGTAGGCTTAAGTAATAAAACACTATACTATAAACAGGCTCAATGCATTTAGCTTGCTAACTGTAGCTTTAGCGAAAGTTAGTACCGTGTAGGGGAGTCGAACCCCTGATTCCCTGGCTGAAAACCAGGTGTCCTAGGCCACTAGACGAACACGGCAAGAATTTGATTATACCTTAATTTCGAGCCTAAAACAAACCTGTCTGCCGACAGGCTATTTAAGTCTTTTTCTTATTCCGTCTAAGATATCCTGTGCGTTTTTTTGCCCACCCAGACCAAATGCGATTCCTCCGGCTAGCGCTACCATAGCTACAATTCCCGTAAATAGAATTCTTACTAGGTCTGATGCTACTCCTAATTGATTTAGAACAGCCAGGATTACAAATACATTTATAATCCATTGTGTAGCCGTAGCTACCATGTTTGCAGATTCTTTAGTTATGCCTTTAACTGAT
>CAYIUZ010000054.1:0-5826 GCA_964366705.1 uncultured Gammaproteobacteria bacterium
AGAATTGATTCTGCAAAGCAGAATTCTGAGGAAAAGAAAGAAGAAGAGGTTTTGTTTTAGTTAATTGAAAAAAAGAAAATTCTTCTATAGAATTAAATTACAGTGAAGATAGATATAATTGGTTGGTTAGAAAAGATTTATTCGAAATTGCCCTCATTAAGCTCAGAACTTAAAACTTTTGTCATAAGAATAATTCCCTTCTTCACAATTGTCTTCGGAGTTCTTATAACGTTAGCCTCAGTTATGGACTTTCTAGGCTCAGCAGTAATAAGTTCATTTACTTTAGGTGGACCTCAAATACTCCAGCAGCTTTTAGTTAGAAGTGTTTTGGGAATCGCACAAGGAATAATAATGATCTTTGCTTACCCGCCGTTAAAAGCACACCAGCAGAGAGGTTGGAGACTTCTAATCTTAAGTCAAATTATTTGGATAATCGCAGCTGCTATTTCGTTTAATCCATCAATTATTTTAGGATTCTTAATTCTATATCCATTATTTCAGATTAAAAATTATTATAAATAGGGATGACGTGGTATAATTAGCTAAACTTCTCATGAAACTAATAGCAGGATTAGGTAACCCCGGAAGTAAATATGAATCTACCCGCCACAATGTAGGTTTTATGGTACTAGATCATCTACTGAAAGATTTAGAGCCTGTAAATAAATCAAATTGGACTACAGAAAACAAATTAAAAAGTGAGATCTTTATCCTAGACTATCAGCCAAAACATGGACAAATGGAAAAAGTGATTCTCGCAAAGCCCTTAACTTATATGAATAACTCAGGGATGGCGGTTGGTTTAATTGCAAAATATTACAAGATTAAACCTATTGATATTTGGGTAGTTCATGATGAGTTGGATTTGCCATTAGGATTTTTAAAAATAAGATTTGGCGGAGGAACCGCTGGTCATCATGGACTTAATTCAATTCTAGAAAATATAAAAAATGATAAATTCTGGAGATTTAGAATGGGAATAGGGCTAGCTAAAAATAAGGATGGAATGGATAAGCAGCATATAAACGGTCCTGAATATGTTCTTGATGGATTTCGTGGTGGAGAAGCATCTAAGGCGCGCACTATGATTAAAAAAGGCTCCAAAGCCCTTATTACAGCCCTGGAAAAGGGTTTGGAATCCGCCCAAAACCAATTTAATACCAAATGAGAGTTTTACACTATTCAGATCACAATGATGAGAGATTAGCAGAGTTGTTTGAGCAATCCGATGTTTTAATTTCAACCGGAGATTTATCAGCGTTTGATTTTTCAGCTATTGAATCCCGTATCCATGAAAAACCAAGTTTTGGAGTATATGGGAATCATGATGCGCCTGAGTATTTGGAGAGACTCGGAATTCAAAATGTTCATTTAAAAACTATAAATTTTAATGGGATGATAGTTGGTGGTTATCAGGGGTGTCCTCGATATAAGGAGGGAGGGGGACCTCAATTTACTGAAGAAGAAGCTCGAAGAGATTTAAATAATTTTCCGCCAGTGGATATTTTGTTATTGCACGCTGCTCCGAAAGGATTGCTGGATACTCCAGGAGACCCAGTGCATACTGGATCTCAGGCAGTTAGGGATTATGTAGATAGGACAAGGCCGAAGTTTATTTTCTGCGGGCATGATAGCCCAAGCATGGAACTCGATTATGTCGGAACAAAGATTTTTAGAACAGACAAAACAAAGATTATTGTCATCTGAATAAACATTAAATGAAAAAGATTGGGACAATTTTGGAGAAATATGATCCGAAGGTGGATAAGCATGTTTCGCGGGAGTTTCAGTCTTATGGAATTCATCTTGCCGAAGAATTAGATGACTATAAGCATAGAGGTTTGTATATAAAGTTAGCTAAAACTCATCCCCGTCCGCTTTTAGAAAAAGCATTCACGTTTGCGGTGGACAGTAATGCTAAAAACAGGGGGGCATTATTTATGTGGAAGTTAAAAGAGTTAAAAGAAGCTGTTAAAAAATCCGCCGAAAATCCAAAAGTTTGATAATTTTCCCGACAAATTTCATTCGTGTGGGATCCCGTCTGAAAGCTATCAGCGGGAAAAATTGATAATTACTGATTAAATCCTCTACAATAATTTTAGTGGCAAAAAGTAAAGGCCCCCAACATTTAAAATTAGATTATCTATTGATGCTTTTAGTGTCGTTAGCCTTAATAGGAGTTTCTTTTTATTTTAGGGACGAGCTTTCTCATTTTTCCTCACTTGGGTTGTTAGGAATTTTCTTAGTAAATATCATAGGCTCTGCAACTCTATTTCTCCCAGCTCCTGCTATCGCATCAGTTGTAGCCGGAGGATTTTTATATAATCCTCTTTCCGTAGCAATTATTGCTGCACTAGGATCAGCGATAGGGGACATGGTGGGCTTTCTGCTGGGGCATTCGGGAAAAGAAATCTTTCTTAAGAAGTCATCGTTTTGGTATAAATTTTTCAAACAAACATTTCACAGATTTGGAGCATTGTTTATTATAGTTTTTTCTTTTATTCCAAATCCGCTCTTTGATGCTGTGGGAATATTTGCAGGAATATTTTCTTATTCACCAATAAAGTTTTTCTTCTATGTCTTGATAGGAAGATTTCTTAGAAATCTTCTACTTGCTTACGCTGGATCCTACTTTTAAATTAAAAATAATAAATGATATCTAATATCTGAAGATATGGCGAAGAACGTAGAATTTGTAAAAAGAGCTTTAAAGTTTGCAGTCGACATAATTAGATTCACAAAAACTTTACCTAAAGAACGAGAGTTTTGAATAATAACAGATCAATTAATCAGGAGTGCTTGTTCGATTGGAGCAAATATGACAGAGGCTGGCTCCGCTTCAAGTAAAAAAGACTACATAAACTTTTATTCTTATGCATTAAAGAGCGCAAATGAAACAATATATTGGCTGAATTTAATCAATGAGTTGATATCAAGCACTAAATCAATAGAACTTCTTTTGATTGAATCAGAAGAATTTTGCAAGATATTAGCATCGAGTATCATTACAATGAAGAAATCAAAATAGATTTAAGATATTATTTATAATCTATGATTTAAATTATGATTCATGTAATTATTTCAGGATCTGTCCAGGGAGTTGGATTTAGGCAGTTTATTAAGTCTCAAGCAAATAAGCTGAACGTAAAGGGTTGGGTAAAAAACTTACCTGCTTCGCCGGTAGGCGGGCCTGACGGAAGAGTTGAAGCAATGTTCTTGGGAAGCGCGGAAAATCTTGAATTAATGATAAATAACTGCAGGAAAGGTCCATTTTTAGCTCAGGTTAAAGACTTAGAAATTGAAGATTTGCCGGATCAAGAATTTGAATCTTTCGAAATAATTAAGTAGACCTTTTTGCAATATAAGAGGCAATAATTGTGGTTATTGGTACTGCCAATATTAATCCGATACTTCCAGCAACTGCTCTTACTATCTCCTCAGCAATCATATCTGTATTTAACATAACCCAAAGAGGAGTATTTGTAGGATTAAGAATGAACATTACAAATAGTCCTAATGAAGCTCCGGCATAAGCTAGGATAAGCGTATTTACGACTGAAGCTATATGTTCCCGTCCAATACTATATCCTTTTGAAAAAAGGTCTGTAATTGAAAGCTTCTTATCTAATTTGTAAAGTTCAAAAATCGCTGCTGATTGGGCTGTTGTGACATCGTCCAGTACTCCTAAGGCTCCAATAATTATTCCTCCAAGGAGAAGCCCTTGCGAGTTTATTTGTAAGTTTCCGATCTGAAGAAAAACATTATTTTCGTCACCAAGTCCTGTTAGGTGAAATCCTTTAACGAATAAAAAGCCCAATATTCCTGTTATGGTAAGCGAAATAAATGTCGAGATTACAGCGCTTGCGGTCTTTTTGCTTATGCCATGAGCCAGAAATATCGTAGTCAGCATAATAACAATACTTCCAATGACACTTATTAGGAGTGGATCATGCCCTTTTAATATTTGCGGAACTATAAAGCCTAAAAGAATTGTAAAGCTAATAATCATACCCAGAATTGAACCCAAGCCTTTAATTCCTGAGAAAAGCAAAATTATTGCAAAGAAGCCGATGATTACAAAATAAATATAATTTAGTCTGTATTTGTCCCATACAGAGTATGAAATGTTGTCTTGATTTGTGACTTTTAAGACTACAATTTTATCCCCTTTTTCTAAAGATTTTTGCTCAGCAGTCTTAATTGATCCGCTGTTTTCCAGGCTTACTATTTTCCCTTTTTCTTTTCCTTCAAGAATTTTGACATCAACAAACTGAAAAAAATTTTTATAATTCTGGATATCTTTAGTCCCGCTTTTTATTATTTTTACGACCTCAGCTTTGTAATATTCCTGCTTTGGAGGAACAAATTCGGGGGAGGGAGTTTGGGCAAGGACTGGCGTATTAACTATGGCGAATAGCGAATAGAAGAAAACGATAAACAGGAAGAAGAGTTTTTTCATCAGTGTAATTATATCAGAGAAGTTTGACCCAGCCATATCTTACCGTTCGCCTTACCTACTATTCGTAGCGCGGCGTACGGAGCGATTATTGGCGGGTCTTCGTCGGAGATTTAAAAATCTCCTCCTTGACAGATGCGAATTGGTCGCATATACTAATGCAAGTAATTCGCAATATGAAGCAAAAAAATTTATTACAAGAGTCGGGATTAAAAAGTACGGAGGCGAGAATTGCCCTTCTAAATTTATTGGATAAAGAAGATAATCCCTTGGATGTTTATTCTATAGCTGAGAGTTTAAGAGCGCGTGGTGTAGTAGTGGATCAAGCTACAATTTATAGAATCCTGGATGTTTTAACCGAAAAAGGTTTGATATCCCGTTTGGAGTTTGGGGAAGGGAAATATAGATATGAGCTTCAAAAAAGTCATCATCATCATCTTGTTTGCCAAAATTGCGGAAAAATAGAGGATACAGAAGGAAATTTTATTGATCAAATCGAAAATGAAATAAGAGCTAATAAAGGATTTTTAGTTAAATCTCATTCGCTCGAATTTTTTGGAATATGCAAGAATTGCCAATCATAATTTATATTATTTTCTTTACCCTAATAGGTAGTGTGTTTTCGCTAATCGGTGGATTATTATTGCTATTTAAAGAAAGGAAAACGCTTAAATATTCCCATTTTTTAGCTGCGTTTGCAGCGGGAACACTCTTAGGAACTGTATTTTTTGATTTGCTTCCTGAAGCTGTTCATGAAGGAGAAGAGCTTGGGACAGGGGTAAGTATTTTTCCGTGGACTTTAGTTGGAATACTTGGATTTTTTCTTTTGGAGCGGTTTATTCATTGGTTTCATCATCATCAAATTGATTTTCATGATGATGAGATAAAGCCGACTGTGCCTTTAGTGATAATTGGTGATTCAGTACACAATTTTATTGACGGAGTTGTAATAGCAGCTACATTTTTAGTAAGTGTTCCTTTAGGAATTATAACAACGTTGGCTGTAGCGGCGCATGAAATTCCTCAGGAGATTGGGGATTTTGGAATACTCCTTCATAAGGGTTTAAAAAAGAAAAAAATTATTTTAGTAAATATAGGAAGTGCATTAACAGCAGTAATTGGAGCATTAATTTCATTCTGGGTAGGAGAGAGAATCGAAAATGCACTTCCAATATTACTTGCTATTACAGCTGGATTCTTTATTTATATAGCATCCTCTGATCTTATTCCTGAAATTCATCATGAAAATAGACGTGGATTTGCTGTAATTGAGACAGCGCTTATGTTTTTAGGAGTAGGCGTTGTGTGGATTTTTATAACACTTCTCGAAGGATTCGCTAGTCACTAGAATTGAGGGCTTTTTCTATTTC
>CAYIUZ010000055.1:0-5822 GCA_964366705.1 uncultured Gammaproteobacteria bacterium
TAGTCGATTGTATCTCTCATAAACTTCGCACGGTTCTTATTATTTGTTAAAACCATTCCTCCTTGACCTGTCGTAATTAGTTTTGTCGCGTAGAATGAGAATATGGTTAAATCGCCATATGATCCAATTGGTTTTCCTTTATAAATTCCACCAATTGATTGAGCACAGTCATTAATAATTGGTATTCCAATTTTTTCCAGCTCATCAATTTTCGCAAAAGAACCTAGCATATGAGGCACAATTATAGCTTTAGTTTTATTTGTTATTTTTCTTTTAATTTGATCTACGTCAATATCAAAAGAATTTTTTTCTACATCAACTAAAACTGCTTTTACGCCAGTGTAATTTATCGCATTTAATGGATCAGCAACAGTGAATGCAGGCAGAATTACTTCATCTGACTCTTTAACGCCAAGCGAAAGGAGAGCTAAGTGAATCGCAGCAGTACCACTGTTAACTGCAACTGCATATTTAAATTTATTCATTTTTGCTACAGATTTTTCAAACTTTCTTACCTCGGAATCAGCGATAATCCATTCGCTTTTCATAACATCGTTAATTGCTTTAGACTCCTGTGTACCTAGTAGTGGTTTGTTGTGTTTTATAGTTTTCATAATTATTTTAAGTATTCCCAAATTCTTTCATCTTCCTCTCCAAGTCTCCAAAGCGCAACTCCGCCAACGCCATATTTTTCTGCAAGATCTACCCTGAGCTTTATGCTTTCTGCATTTTCAAACCAGATAATATTTTCATCCCCATTTTCATTAAAAGTTAGATAAGGAGTTTTAGATTTTTCATCCCAAATTGGAGTTAATTTATAAATATTAACTTTTGCTAAAACATCTAAGAATGACATTTCACTTTCTGTAGCTTTAAAAGTGCCGTCGGGATTTTTAGTCCACTGTGCGCCCATTAGTCCCATTCCTAAATAGGCTTTTTGGCGAGGTACTTTGTATATTCCATACTCTATAACACCCTCCATCCAGGAAAGGGAACCGATTGGACCTGGTTGACTAAATGCTCCGTGTTCAAGATAAGTCATGAAATAGAGCTGATCGGCATATTTTCCGATTTTTCTTAAATTCTGGGCCCTGGAGCCATTATCTTCCTGCGGATTATTCTCCGATGTCTTAGGGTGAATCGCAACTCCAAGAATCTTATCTCTTTTATGAAGTTCTTTAGAGAGCTCTTCTATAAATTGCGAGAAATCTTCTTTTTGATAGCTTTCCAAAGATTCATAGTCTATGTCTATTCCATCGAAATTATTTTTTTCTACGAGATCAATTAGTTCACTAATATGTTTTGTTCTAGCTTCTTTTGTTCCAATAACATTATCAACTCTTTCATGATCCCATGTTCCATTTCCAGACTCATCTAGGTTTGCGATGAGAGCTAGTGCTTTCACATTATTGCTGTGAGAAAATTCAATTATGGATTTATCTTCAACGACTCCTTTATATGCTCCTAGATTTCCTTTTTCATCAATTCTATACCAAAAAAGAGAAATATAATCTATTTTATCCACATTTTCTTTAAAGCTTTGGGTAGCAGCATTCTGATCCCAATACGGAATCCACCCAATTGTTTTTAATGGTTTTTGTGCGATTTCGGCAAATGTAATTAAAGCAGCTAAGACTAAGACTAGAACGATGAAAAATATTTTTTTATTCATATTAATTTGTTATTATTTCCAAAGCCTTTTCTCGATTCACATTTAGAAGTAAATCTATAATTGATAGATTAGAAACAAACCCAGTTTTATCTGTAAACTGCTGATCATATTCCCTACATGTCCAGTCTTGGGTTACAAGACCAATGCCATTATTTTTATAATAGCTTTCATCCATATATCCATTTTGTGCTGTTTCACCGTGAAGATACTGTGTAGCTCCTAATTTTTTACAAATTTCGACTGTCCACTCGGTTCCTTTTTGAAAACCCTCAGGTCTTTGGACTCCTAATTCAGAACCTAAAACAATTTTTTTTAGTCTAAAATTAGAATTTTCAAGATATTTATTTATAATTTCTACGTTTAGTTCCGAAGGATCCAGGTTAAGTCCCATTATATGTGAAAGTCCCCAAAGAAAAGTTTTAACGTTTAGTTCGCCTAAGGTTTGATACTTCTTCTTAAGAAGTTTTTCTATTTGTGGAAAAACCGAACTAAATGATGGTGATTTTCTATATGCTGTTGAAATAGTAGCTGTGTGTTTTCTTGTCCAATCTGAAGAATAATCAAGCTTGGTTTGGCTAATTGGCAAAAGTCCACCGTGTTTTACAGAAACTGTTAAGAAGTGTGAGCCTTCCGGGAATTTGATAACTGTATCAGATTGAAAAGACTTGTGTCTTTCCTTGTTACCGTTTACAGTGTGTACGAGAGCTTTTGTATATTGAGCAGAATCTAAAATTACGAACACATCAGACGTTATAGCCCTGTTAAAGTAATGCAGCTGAGGAAAATAACGTGGCTGATAGATTGATATTCTCATATAATTTAAAGAACATTTCTGTGGCAAATATATGCTTCAGCGTATTCCTGGCCAATCTGCATTCCTCTAAATTTAGCGAGGTTTTTCATAGATTTAAGAGACCTTGGATGAGCACCTTTTCTAACTTGAGATTTATACATAGAAAGTGCTTTAAGCTTGGTTTTTAAGTCATCTTCATTTATCGGTACATAAAAATTTGGATTCTCTGTTTGTGAATATGCCCAGTTAGCTACCGGAACAGATTCGTATGTTAAAACCATTTTTTGGAAAGGTTTAAAGTCAGATGGAGCAGGTCTTGTGGCACTTATTAAAGCTTGAGCTGTAGCTCTATGATCTTGATTGTAATCTTGACGTGGAGGCATAGCAACGATTGTAGGTTTAATTCTGTTTAGAGATTCCTCAATTTTACTTACTAAGTCTATTTGAGGTACGCTATCTAGTCTTAAATGGAAAGTATTTCCTTCAAAAAGTATTTGATAGTTGTCGTATTTAAGGAATTTAGCCACTCTATCGATTTCAGTTACCCTCTCATGACCATTAGAAATACCTTTTGCGGAGTATTCTTGTGTATCTCCTACAGTTAAGAAAAGTATATATACCTCGCCTCCTTGGTCTTTTATCTTTTTTATAAGTCCACCGCAGCCTAATACTTCGTCGTCAGGGTGAGGCGAAACAATGAGTAACTTTTGATTTTTTAAATCAGGCATCATTAGGGGGAGAGTATATCATATTATAGGCTATTTTGCAATTGGTTTTATGCCTAAATTTTAAGAAAATTATATCCTATAGCATTGACTTTTAATTGATTTTATATTATAATTTAAAGCTTATGAAGAGCTTATATGAGATTTTTACGGCATTTGCATGGTTTTCGCTATGTGTGGCTGCAGCATTGTTTCTTTTAATTGCTGCTTTAATTTATAGTGGTTTGGCGGCTTTAAGAAAGACTTCTGTTGTAAGGAAAATTGAATTTCCAAGAATTCAGATTGCTAGATAAACCCCGCACACATGACCAAACTTTGGATAATAGACGTTTTGTTTCGTATGTCTCCATTAAACCCGCGCTTTGACGAGTGAGGTATCGTGGTGCAGCGCAAAGGAGAAAAAGTAGTTATCCATTTTTACTTTTGATTCTTGAAATTTAACACCCTCCTGCTCTAAAAGCTGTCTCTGAATATCTAATCCTCCAAATGCATACCCCGAAGCTAATTTTCCATCCTTATTAACCACTCTGTGGCAAGGTATATTGTCTGGATCTTTATTTACATGAAGTGCAAACCCTACAATTCTCGGATCTCCAATTCCTATGAATTTTGCAATTTCCCCATAGGTTGTAACCTTGCCTCTTGGAACTCTAGAAACCGCTTTGTAAACTTTTTCAAACGTATTCACCGTAAGTATATTAACCAAAAAACTACCGCAAGTGTGATTCTATAGATTCCAAATGAAATAAAATTATGATTTGCTAAATATTTTACTAATAGTTTTACTGAAATAGCAGCGAAAATAAATGAGCTCACGAAGCCTACAGCTAGCATTAATAATTCATTATTTGAAAAGTTTAATTTGGTTTGGAAAATGTCTAAACCTGTTGCTGCTGCCATGGTAGGAATTGCCAGGATAAAAGAAAACTCTGCAGCAGTTTTTCTGTTAGTTTTAAGTAAAAGTGCTCCTAGTATTGTTGCTCCAGCTCGAGAAACACCTGGAATAACTGAAATCGACTGGAAAAGGCCAATTATTAGTGCATTTTTAAATGTAATTTCCTCAATTTTAGAAGTTTGTTTTGTTTGTTTATCTTTATTCCAATATTCGACTAGGATAAACGCGATTCCGCCAATTAGTAAGGCAATTATGGTTATAAGGCTATTTCCAATCAGAAATTCTTTAATAATTTTATAAAAAAGAAGGCCGACGACTGCGCTAGGTAGAAATGCTACGAATATTTTAGGCCAGATTTTTGTGTTGAGAAGCGTTTTGTAATATAAGAAAACAATTGAAAGAATAGCGCCTAATTGAATAATAATTTCAAAACTTTTAACAAATTCTGTTTGCTCTATGTTTAAAATTTGAGAGGCGAGAATAAGATGACCAGTTGAGGAAATTGGTAAAAATTCCGTAACACCTTCTACAAAAGAGAGGATTATGGTTTGAATTAAATCCACCCCTCCATTATATAAGTTTTTCAACATTGAGGGAATTGTCATCCCGAATTTATTTCGGGATCTCGAAATAGCAATAAAAGATCCTGAAACAAGTTCAGAATGACATGGTGATGTTTACCTGATAATATTAAAGTATGGAAGATTTAGAGAAGTTAGCTAGTTTAATTAGATATTATTGCCTTCTTTCTACTTCCACAGCAGGTTCTGGGCATTTAACTTCCTCTTTATCTTCGGTCGAGCTCATGACAACCCTTTTCTTTGGAGGATTTTTAAAGTTTGATGCTAAGAATCCTGATTATCCCGAAAATGACAGGGTAATTTTTTCAAAAGGTCACGCTTCACCGCTTTTTTATTCTTTGTGGGTTGCAGCAGGAGAAATCAGTGAAAATGAATTATTAACTTATCGAAAGTTTGGGAGTCCGCTTGAAGGACATCCTACGATGGAATTTAAATATACAGAAGCGCCGACTGGTTCACTTGGTCAGGGTTTGTCAGTAGGAGTAGGAATCGCATTAGCTGCGAAGATGGATAAGTTATCACATAAAACTTATGTCTTGATGGGAGACAGTGAAACTTCTGAAGGGCAAGTTTGGGAGGCGATTGAAATCGCAAGCCATTATAAGTTAAATAATTTGATAGGAATAATTGATGTTAATAGGCTTGGGCAGAGTACTGAGACTATGTATGGATGGGATTTAAAAAATTATCAAAAGAAGCTTCAAGCATTTGGTTGGGAGGCGATAGTTGTAGATGGTCATGATTTAAGCGAAATTTCACAGGCTTTTTCGCAAGCTCAAGCTTCGCATGATCAGCCAGTAATGATTATTGCAAAAACTATTAAAGGAAAAGGTATAAAAAAGGTAGAAAATAAGGACGGTTTTCACGGAAAGGCACTCCCCTACGCCGAAATAGGGGAGCACGCAAAAGACTTGGGTGAAATAGATAGAACACTACGGGGAAAAATTGCAAAACCTGATAAAATAAATATAGAAAATAAGCCCTCTCTGAGTCACACATTTCATGTCGCACAACGGAGATTTTACAACGCTAATTCTAGCGTCGCAGAATCTCAAGATGTTAAAATGATTTCTACTCGTTTGGTTTATGGTCAAACTTTACCTACGCTTCTCGATAGTCACCCTTCCCTAGTCGTACTTGACGGATAGACTTCCAA
>CAYIUZ010000056.1:0-5782 GCA_964366705.1 uncultured Gammaproteobacteria bacterium
ATTCCAATAGAACTTGATGTCCCCAGAGAAGATGCCTTAGTAGCGAAGGTTGGACCAGGCGCTAAGATTCCCTCAATGCAAGAAATTCCTTCTTAATTTCCAGTTTATAAAAATCCAGAAATAGCCTCTAATAGTGACTATAGGGCTATTTTGTGGTAAGATTATAGATTGATATTATGGCAGTCGCTACTGAAAGAGAAGAATCAAACCCTTTAAGTCTACTTGAGTCGTCTATGGACATTAAATTAAAAAGTGATCCAAGAAGGGTAATTAGGGAAATGGGAAAAGTAAGCATTAGCTATTTCCAGGTTCCGCTAATTACTCTTGAAGGTGTTAACGGGCTTCCTAGTATTTTCGCGGATCATTTATCCGATGAGCATGAAGAAATTCTAGAAATGAGGCTAGTTAAAACTCCCGATGAAAGATTAATTACGTTTACTCTCCCTTCAAGAAATTTTAGACACAATTCATCAGTTTGGAATTTAAGATTTCCGGTAGGAGATGCACTGATCGCAGAATTTGGCATAGGTTATGAAAAAAGAGAAAAGGTGACTTTAGATTCAGAAATTATGCCTGTAATTTTATCTGCAATAGAAAGCTCAACTCCTAGAGAAAGAGGCGTTCATGATTATAAGGAAGCAATGCTTATGAGGGTAAAAGATATTTGGACGGAAGAAGAAATTAGGAGGTGTATGACTGCAATTGATCTTGCGTGGGATCATCATCTCGGACAATATAGAAAGAGCGGGGAACCTTACATAGAACACCCTTGGGAAATTGTTAAAGATTTATTAGATCACTCAGGTCAATCTGCAGATGCTGCTCTAATTACGGCAACATGGATTCATGACATTCTAGAGGATTCTGATAAATTATCTCAGCCTGAAATAGATCCTGAGTCAGGAAAAGCTCTGGTTAGGCACGGAGTTTGGGCATATGGAATGGAAGAATGGCTTGCTGAGCAAGTAGGTAAAGTTGCCGCTAAATATGCTACTCTAATGACTAGGCCTCAGCCAGACGGCATAGAGTTTGTAGATAAAGCAAAGGCTAATGGGCAATATTATATAAATCTCATAAAATATCCTCAGGTGATTTTGTTAAAAATGTTTGATAGGTTTCATAATCTAAGGACTCTTGAATTCATGCCATTAGAAAATCAAAAAGCAACCGTGGAGTCTACAATAGAAAAATATGATCCACTCTTTAGCTTAATAAGCACTATTTATCCAGAAGCGTATGAATATTACAAGGCGGAAGAGGTAAAAGCTATTAGGCCTGTTGCGCAGAGAGTGGGAATAGATTACGACTCAACTTAATAAAAAATAAATGACCTTTTGAGCTAATTTTATAGTTTGCTCAGCGCCTTTTTTCTCCGGGTTAATCTCAGCGATATCAAGAGTTATGCTTTTAGCATTTTTTATAATACTTAGTATTTCAAATATTGGTTTTCTGCTAAATCCATTTTGGGATGGGGTAGTAGTAGCGCTGGCTATTTCTTTTCTAAAAACGTCGACGTCAAAACTTATGTGAATGTGCTTATGTTTTTCTACAAAAATTTTTAATTGATCTAGTACCTTATTTTTAGAATTTTCCATATCTAAGCTTGAAACAGTATTTAATTTGTTATTTCTAATAAAGTTAGATTCTTCAGAATCAAGTTCAAGATCTCCTATGAAAATTAGATTTGATAAAGGAATTTTGTTTGGCACTGCATTTTCGAAAAACGGGAGATCATATTTATCAAAAAAAATTCTTAAATACATTCCGTGGAAATTTTCTGAAGGGCTCGTTTTAAATAGATTAAAATCAGCATGGGAATCAAAATGAATGACGCCAATATTTGTTCCGAAACGTTCTAAATCTGCCAGAATTGAAGGGAAAGTTATGCTATGATCTCCGCCAATTACGATTACTGTTTCGTTTTCTTTAATTTTTTTAGAAATTAAATTTCTTAATTCCAGACTTTCTTTTAAAATAGTCTGATATAAATCAGAAGATTGTTGACTAAATTTAAACTCAGAAGTTTCGGGATAATTCAGATTTGTTAAAAATTTATCTGACAGGATTTTATCCGGTGCTTTTTCCACGCCAATAGAAGATTCAATTGGCAGTTTATTGATTCCAAGGTGGGTATAAACTTTGATATAATGAGGATTAAGCATTTTATTTGAGGCGCGGAGGGGAATCGAACCCCTGTATATCTTGTTGTGTCCCAGAAGTTCTTACTTTTTGAGAGGCGCGAACCGGACTCGAACCGGTGCATGACTGTTTTGCAAACAGTTGTGTTAACCGCTTCACCACCGCGCCAAAAAGTTTAGAACTATGGGATCCCGCACTTCTAATTCCGATTATATCGGAAAGATAGTACTGGGACAAACAGCTGCGTTACCGCTTCGCCACCGCGCCAGGTTTAAACCTTGAGCTTAAGTATACCAAAATTGTATAATATTAGGAATAATGGACAAAGAAAGAGACCTGCCTGCCGGCAGGCAGGGCCTATTTACAGACGGGGGATTTTCTGAAAAAGAAATGGATTTAGCCGTGGATAAAACTGCAAATTTTAACCAGGTAAAGGCTGGGAATATATTTGATCCTAAAAAAGTTAAAAAGATTAAAAATGATCCATTGACATGGAATAAATAAGTGGTGCTATATATGGTGGATCCTGAAAAATATAATACAGAGGGAATTATAGTTTGGGGTCTGAATAATTATTGGCATCGTTTCAATTTAGATCATGTGCGATTGGTGTATAGAAATTCTACGATTATGTTTAATAATTTCGGACTTCAAAGAGTTGGCGCTTTTTAAATTTTCATTGACGTAGCTTATTCCGCATTCATCACAAAGTATGCTACTATGTAGTACTATACTTTAGCACTTCAAGTTAGTTTTTAGTTCCGATTGCTTCGGAGATGTTTTTAAAGCCGTCTTTTTTGAGAAGAATTGGTAGCTCTTTGTTTATTTCCGCTACCAAGGTCGGACCTTGGTAAATAAGCCCGGTTATTAACTGCACCAGTGAAGCACCAAGTTTTATTTTTCGGTAAGCATCTTCCACAGAAAAGATTCCGCCGCAGCCGATTATTGTAAGTTTGTTTTTATAATGTTTGTACGCTAGTGAAATTAATTCATCGCTTCTTTTTTGAGTAGGAAGGCCTGAGAAATTTCCAACTTTCCATTTAATTTCTTCTTTTAAAATCGCAGGATTTTTTCTATCTTTTTGTAAGTTTCCAAAAATTACACCAGCGACTTTATGTCGTACAATAACATCTAACATTTTTAGAGTATTCGTGTCGGTCTCGTTAATTGGCATTTTAATAAATAAAGGCTTAGTTAGTTTGATTCCGTCCACAGCCGATAAAAGTTCTTCTAGGTTTTTAGGCGGATAAAAAGAGATATTGCCATATAAATTAGGGCATGAAATATTAAGTTCATAATAAGCATTTTTAATGTTCGCTTTTTCAAATATATCAAAGGCCTGTAGGATATCTACTATTGCAGAATTTTGTGTCTCTTTAATTTTTGTATTGGTTTTTCCGATGCTTATTCCGAGTGGGATTTTAAAGGTTTGATTAAAAAGTTTTTCTGCTGTTTTTTTGGCTCCAAGATTTTTAAATCCTTTATTTACCATTAAAGATTTAGATTTTGGAAGACGTCCTAGCATAGGACGAGGATTTCCTTCATAAGGCAAATTTGTAATAGTTCCCACTGTGTTAAACCCAAATCCAATGGCAGGTAAAACTTTCACAACTTTTGCTTCATAGTCAAAACCCGCTGCAAGTCCAAGTGGACAGTCAAATGTGATTCCTGCAATTTTTTGTTTCAAGGCCTGTGGTTTCTTGCCAAAATGTTTGCTAATAAAATCTGTTAAGGTTTGGAATCTCCCTATTAATTCTCCTTGAGTGGTTACAAAATTATGAACGAATTCAGGGTCAAAAAGAAAGAATATTTTTTTTGTAAAATTTTTATAAATAAAGCTAAAAACGGTTATAAGCATAACCATATATATTACGCTTTCTGTCAAATAACTACAACCATAACTAAAAGTGGTATGCTTGACAATTCTCCCCTTGTTGAAGAGAATTAAGTCATGGCTGAGGATAATAGTATGATTGAAAGTGAACCTCATGAAATAAAACCATATAAGGTGGGAAATAAGCTTTGGTCTATTTCCGATCTCAATGACCTTAGAAGTAAAATTTCTAGTGGGTTTGACCGCCTTGAAGCAATCTGGCTTCCAGCTAAAAAGGTAAATGGAAATGGAGATGCCAAATCGCAAGCTTTCATTGCAGATGCAGGAGAAAAATTGGTTCAAGATGTCGCAGAACTAGGCTCTCCGGTGACTGATACAAACAAAAATGCCGGTTTGGATTTAGGTAGTGGCTCTAAATTAACACTTGAGCCACAGTCCTAAATCTAGTTCCTTGCCCCAAATACCCAAATTCAGGTATAATTACATTCATATTTTGGATCGGTAGTTTCCCGAAGAGTTCTTACTTGCTCGCAAAGTTTACATCTTTGACTCGCAAGAGCAAATCTACGGGGCAAGTACCGGTAGAACGGGTCGTTAGTTCATTGGTAGAACGCTTCACTGATAATGAAGAAGTGGATAGTTCGATTCTATCACGACCCACTTCGTTTTTTGATCCTCACTGTATGCCTTTTATACCTTGACTTTTAAGGCTAATTAAATCACTATAAATATAGCAAGTGAATAGTGAATTTACGCTCAAAAAAGTAGCGGTTTTTCTCCTTTTGGGGGTGGCCTTGTTTGTGATACCCATAACAGTTTATTTGGCTCAGCGCGAACAAGACACCAGAAGCAGCGCAAATGTAGCCTCGGAAGACACAGTGGTAGCCGTAATTAATGGAAAACAGATTACGAAAGCGGCAGTTAGAGCCGTAGCCGAGGAATCAAATAATCCTTCGGATGTTACCTCAGACCACTTAAAAAACGCATTACTTGTAATTGAAGAAAGAGAAATTTTAGATAATGCTGTTAATGCGTTAGGAATTCAATTAGATACCTCTTGGGTAGATGAGCTAGTTTCGGATGGATATTCCCAAAACGAAGCAAGATACCAGGTTCTAAAAAACCAGGTAACGCTTAAAGCAGTGAAGTCCCGCGCTGCATTAACTGTTCAATTTTGGAATACGCCTGAAAGCGGGCTCAAAGGTTTAACCAATAAAGAGAAGGAAAATTCCAGGAAGCAACTTTCTGATGGAACTGGCGCACTTTCTGAAGCTGAAGCTGGATTAGTTCGGGGAGATGATGTTCTTAGTATAGGAGACGCACTTATTTCTAAATACGAATCATTAAAGCCAGTTCTTGCTGTAAACGGGGTGATTATTAATGGATTAAGTTCAAGCGAAAGAGATTCTTCGAGTCATCCTCAAATATTTCAGTTTGGAGATTCCGGTTTAGATAAAGAAACTCAGAATGCCCTATTTGGTATGCAGGCTAATGATGTAAGGGTAGTAAAAAATACACTTACAAATAGGGGGGGGATAGTTTTTAAAGTTGTTTCTGTAAATGACACTGGATCCGCTACATATGATAAATGGTACACCCAGCAGAAAACATCCCTAGTTCAGAACCTTAACGTATTATGAAATTATTTAAGTTCGTAGCTTTCTTTTTGTTTACATTTTTATTTTTGTTTGGTGCTATAAAATCTGCAGAAGCATTTGCTCCATGGAGGCCGCTTTGTGTAGGAATCCAGGGAAAATTTGTAGCTAAGAATTGGTAAGGTGGATCTATCGAAGTAGGATGCGTTGGGGA
>CAYIUZ010000057.1:0-5762 GCA_964366705.1 uncultured Gammaproteobacteria bacterium
ACTTTCCCAATAACTGGAACAACAACGTCAGTAATGGCAACCACGACATCTTCTTCCTCAGTAATGGTGGTAAGACCCGAGATTACGAAACCTGTCACCGCTGTGTTTAAGTCGAATTTATATCCATTCTTTGAATCTAACCCTGTAAAGTCTTTACAGCAATTCCTAAATGAAAACGGATTCATACTTGCCGAATCTGGTCCAGGTTCTCCCGGAAATGAAACATCATTCTTTGGGCCACTTACTAGAGCAGCACTTATCCTTTTCCAAGAAGCAAACTTTGATTTAATCTTAAAGCCACTTGGACTAGAGCGGGGGACAGGAATATTTGGAAACTATACTCGTAATTATATAAATAGTCTTTTAAATAAGACCCAAAATTAACTATAAAATATCTATTTTGGTGTTATAATATTGGTCATGAAAACATTAGGCCTTTTGTTTGGAAGTGAATCTAGGTTGAAAATAATGCGGCTTTTTCTTTTTAATCCAGAAGTCTCTTTTGATGTTGAATCTATTTCTCAAAAGACAAAAGTTAAATCTAAAAATGTTAAAAAAGAGATTTCTATATTGGAAAAATCTGACTTAATTCACAGAAGAAGCTTTTTCAAGACAATCAATAAGAAAAAAAGAGGAAAGCTAATTGAGACAAAAAAAAGAACAAAAGGTTATTGTCTAAATAACCACTTTTCATATTTGGCATCATTGAGACACCTACTTATGAGCACGAAGACACTTGAAGACGAAAAAATAGTTAGAGGTCTCTCGAGGGCGGGAAAACTAAGATTTATAACAGTTGCGGGAGTGTTTACCCAGGATAAAGATAGTCGCCTAGATATGCTTATAGTGGGGAATAGTATAAATAAATCAGCCTTAAGTGGGGCTATTAAGAAAATAGAAGCAGAACTAGGGAGTGATATAATCTATGCTTTTTTTGAAACGCCTGATTTCGAGTATAGACTAAGTATGAACGATAGGCTTATAAGGGATGTTTTAGATTATCCTCACAAGGTTCTACTCGACAAAATAGGCTCTTAGTTTGTGGTCCTTTGGCTTATTTAGGAATAAAGAGGGGTTTTGCGAAGCAAAACCCCTCTTTATTGAACTTTCTCTCTTTTTAGAAGCCACTTTCCTAAAAAGCTACAAGCAATTATTATCCACAACCGCACTTTTTTACCCATAGAAAGATGATATAATTATGGTACAAACAGGTCGTTAAGTATTTAAATTTATTAAGTTTATTAGTTAATTATATATAAAAATTTATGTTGAATTCATGGACTGATGTCTTGTCTGCTTCCTTACAGGGTGTTTGGCTTGGCATCGCCGATTTTATTCCAAAATTCTTGATTGCTGTAATAATAGCAATCGTAGGCTGGATAGTAGGTGCAATATTGTATAAATTCGTCTCTCAAGTCATTGCTATGGCAAGAGTAGATAGTGCTCTCAGATCAGCAGGTGTAGGTAGATTCGTTGAAAAAGCAGGCTTTAAGCTTGATTCAGGAATGTTCCTAGGCACGCTAGTAGAATGGTTCTTTATAGTAGTATTTTTGGTAGCAGCTCTTGAAGTCTTGGGCTTGTCACAGGTTACAACTTTCTTGAAAGATGTAGTCTTGGGTTATTTGCCTCAGGTTATCGTAGCTTCTCTCATTATACTTATCGCCGCTTTGGTTGCTGAAGCAATGCAAAAGGTTGTTTCTGGAACAGCAAAGGCTGCAAACTTGAGATCATCAGGTTTTGCAGGAAACGTTGTAAAATGGGCTATCTGGGTGTTTGCTATCCTAGCAGCTATAATGCAGCTTGGTATCGCAGTATCATTTATAAATACTCTATTTACGGGTATTATAATCGCAATTTCTCTTGCTCTAGGCCTTTCATTTGGTCTAGGTGGACAAGATGCGGCTTCTAGCTATATTGCAAAGGTAAAGTCAGATATCTCTAACAGGTAGAATCTGTTAAAGTAATAAAAAAGAAAAGACCGCCTTACGGCGGTCTTTTCTTTTTTATTTTTAAGTGTTGTAAACTATTTTGATTGTTGACACGTATATTGGAGTGATATAATTAAGGTAGGATTATTTGGAAAGCATTATCCGATTAACATTTTTTCAGGGAGTCTAACTTTTGTTGCGCCTTGGCGTAACATCGAGGACACCCACCTAGAATTTGCTAGGGTAATGCTACCCAGTAATCCTAATAGAGGATCCGTCCAAAATTTGAAGGACGGTTTTTCTTTTAATAATATTGATAATTCTGGTATAATTAAATTATGTTAAGAAAGAAACTCTTACTGATATCGCTTGGAACAGTTTTACTACTCGCCTTATTTCATATATTTGCTCTGGAACTCAGCTGGTATTATATTTTTAGATGGTCAGATGTCCCGGTGCATATTTTAGGGGGATTTTGGGTTACCATAACCACATTTTGGATATTTCTGAAATACCGCATAGCCGATACATCATTAGATTCCAGAACCTCGATTTTGATTATGCTTATCTCAGTTTTAATTATCGGGGTATTGTGGGAGATTTTTGAACTCGCATCTGGTAACACATCCTTAAGTGTAAGAAATTATTGGCAGGATACATTTACAGATGTAGCAAGCGGTTTTGTGGGTGGAGTCGTTGCAAATATTTATTTTTCTAGAATAAAAAATTATTAAAATGAGAGTCACTTTTTATGGAGGAGCAGGGTGGGTAACTGGGGCAAATTTCCTTATAGAACACAAGGATATGGCTGGTAACTCTATAAAAATTCTAATTGATTGCGGGATGCTTCAGGGTGTGGAAATTGCCGATGCATTCAATAGCCAGCCCTTTCCATATAGTCCTGAAGAGATAGATTTCTTGATTGTGACTCACGGGCACATAGATCACATCGGCAGAATTCCAAAGCTTGTAAAGGACGGTTTCAAGGGAAGAATAATAAGCACACCGCCCACAAAGGAGATTGCACTCTTACTTTTAGAAGACACTTTTGAAATTATGGATAGTAAGGCTAGAAAAAATGGAACATTAGCTTTTTTTGATAAGAAAAACATAGCAGAGGCGATGGCGTTATGGGAAACATACGAATATCATAAACCTCTCGAACTTGGTACGGACATATCTATTTATTTAAAAGATTCAGGTCACATTCTCGGTTCAGCAATGGTAGAAATAACAGAAGTAAAAACAAAGGTGGTATTTACTGGCGATTTAGGGAATTCTCCCTCACTCCTACTAAACGATACAGAATACATTACTGATCCAAATTATATAATTATGGAAAGTGTCTACGGAGACAGGAATCATGAACCAGTTGGAGAAAGAAGAAGAAAATTAAAGGAAACAATATACGATACGATTATAAACAAGAGATGTTTGATTATTCCGGCATTTTCTCTGGAAAGAACGCAGATGATTTTATATGAGATGAATGAATTTTTTGAAAACAAGGAATTAGCACAGATACCCGTATTTCTAGATTCACCACTCGCTATAAAAATCACAAGAATATATGAGAAATATTCTAGCTACTTAAATAAAAATATAAGAGATGAAATCGCTTTCGGTGATGATGTATTTAAGTTTCCACGATTAAAATCCACAGCTTTATCTCAAGATTCAGCAAGGATTGATCTGACAGCTAATCCTAAAATAATCATGGCTGGTTCCGGTATGTCCTCTGGTGGTAGGATTGTACATCATGAAAAAGATCACGCCGGAGACAGGAATGCCACAATATTACTCGTGGGATATCAGGCTGTCGGCACATTAGGCAGAAGGCTTGAAGATGGGGCCAAGAAAGTGACAATTCATGGTGAGGATATTGATGTTAGGGCCAAGATTATTAAAATCGAAGGATATTCATCCCACAAAGATTCAGATCGCTTAGTTCAATTTGTAGAAAAGGCAAGCGAAAAGGGAACTCTCAAGAAAGTATTTGCTGTTATGGGCGAGCCAAAATCAGCATCATTTCTCGTACAAAGAATTCATAATGAAATAGGGATTGATGGTGAATTCCCGGATTATGGAACTTTTGTAACACTTGAATAACTAAAAACCGCCGCGTGGCGGTTTTTTTAGTTACTTTATTTTTTCCATTATTCTCTTGAAAGTTTCTGGATTTTCTTGGGCGAGCTGTGAAAGTATTTTTCTGTCTACTCTAACATTCTTTTTGTTTAAGGCGTCAATGAATCTGCTGTAAGTAGAACCATTTTCTCTAAGCATTGCGTTGATTCTGACATTCCACAATCTTCTAAAATCTCCTTTCTTATCTCTTCTATGTTCGAAAGCATTTGCTCCGGCATGCATTATTGCTTCTATCGCAGAAGCTTCTTTATTTCTCCTATTCATCCTATAACCCTTAGTCATACTAAGGATATTCTTTCTTCTTTTATTTTTTATTGTTCCTCTTTTTACTCTTGCCATTGTAGTTAATTATATTTTATTTAAACATTCCTGGTAAAAATCTTGCCTTTGCTCTGCTTGAGAAATATAATTGCATACCCCTCTTTTTGTTAAGCTGTTTGCTTCTCTTTTCTTTTGCATTGAAATGGTCTTGGCCAGATTTTCTACCAATGATCTTACCGTTTTTTGTAACTTTTAATCTTTTTGTAAATGATTTATTTGTTTTCATTGTATTTATGATTTCTTTATTCTCTCTATTACCATAGTCATTCCTTTTGGACCTCTTTGGATAGATTCTGCTATTTTGAATTCCTCAGTGACTAATTTAAGCACTCTTTGCATCCTTTCTTTCAAAAAATCCTCTTTCAAATATTTTGCTCTGCCAGAGAGGAAAAGGTTGAATCTAACCCTATGTCCCTCCTTGAGCCACTCAGTAGCTTTGGCTGCTTTCATGGCTAGATCGTGTTCATCTGTGGCTATTTTTATCTGAAGACTCTTTACTTCAACGTTCTGAATTCTCGATTTTGACTCCTTTTGCTTCTTTTTTTCAGTGTACTGAAATTTACCATAATCCATTATTTTTGCAATGGGTGGAACGGTATTTGCTGATATTTCTATCAAATCTAAGCCCATTTCCTCGGCTTTTCTTAATGCCTCTGACAAAGATATAACACCAAGGTTCTGCCCGTCATCCGTGATAACACGAAGTTCCGGCGCCTTTATTTGATGGTTAATTCTTACTTTAATATTCAAAGTATTAAAATGAGCCTTATTTATAGCATATTTTCACCTCCTAGGCAACTGAATTAAATCTAGAAATATATATAGAGGAAGCAGTAAAACATATAGATGCCAGTACAAGGCTACCCAATACATCTGAAGCCCAATGCACGGAAAGGTAAATCCTTGAAAAAGCGACAAGTAAAAATATTACCGTGGCTAATATCTGAAAGGAAACTCTGAGAGATTTGTTATTTATATTGGGCGAAATCAACAATATTGAAGAAAGGAGGAAAATTATAGATATAGTTCCGTGTCCGCTCGGGAAACTAAAATCTGTTTCAGTGATTAGTCTAGAAATGGGCCTCATCCTCTCTACTAAAAGTTTTATCATTTCATTCAAAGCAACTGCAGAAACCGCAGCAAGCGAAAATGTGTAAAGTGAATGCCTTTTTTTTCTTAAAAAAAGAAAAATAGCAAAAAAAGCAAATATAAATATTGTTCCCACATTACTACCAACATCTGTAATTACAACCATAAAGCTGTCTAGAAGAGGGGGGCTGATTTTTGACACTGTAAATACAAAAATATTATCAAACTTCTCAATTAGGGGATTATTACTTACGACTAAAAAGGTTATCAATAAAAAAA
>CAYIUZ010000058.1:0-5673 GCA_964366705.1 uncultured Gammaproteobacteria bacterium
AACTGATTTTGCAAGATCTCAGAGGCAGGAAAAAGTTATAAAAGCATTTATGGATAAGATGTTTTCTCTTGAAATAATATTTAATCCTACGAAAATCGTTGGTCTTTATAATGCAGTTGAGCAAAGTGTAGATACCGATATTAAAGACACTGAGTTAGATGATTTCATAAAGCTTGCACAAAAATTCCAAAATGCAAAAATACAAAGTGTCGTAATTGATTATGGAGATCAAGAGAATGATAGAGGCGGACTTTTAACGCATCCGCCAATAAGTGAAAAATATAATTTCGAGTGGACATTGGTTCCTAGAATTGGAGAAAGAGATTATTCAGAAATCCACGAATTTATAAGATGTAGATTAACTCAAGAAGAGTGTATTGTTTCACAAATTCCTTAACGAATCTTATATATTCTAGAATTTCCCTTAGCGTAAATTAAGAATCCTAACTTGGAGAATTTTTTTTCAGATATTTTATATTTTTCTCTTTCCATATCTCCTATGTAGATGTATGAAATCTTATATTTATTGGTTATTTTTTTAGCAGTATAGGTTTCGTCAGTTTCGTATAGCGCTCTTATGTCATCGAATCTACTGGAAGGAATATCGTATGAGCCGCGCCAAAGCCATTCATGAACAGTCCATCCAAGTACTGTAGGAAGACCAGTGTTAGAGGAAATTCTTGCAAAGTCAGTATATGAATCTCCTTGAGCCTCTAGGATTATCGGTTGGCCTTTTATGTTTTGATTTATCCAGATTATGGCATCATGGTCTCCGGATTTAAGGGTTTTAAGATAATTTGTTCCATTTAGGCCTTTATATGTTTTTAGATCTCCATAGCCTGAAGGAACCGAGAAATAGGGATAAATAGAAACAATAAAAAGTAAGGTAAAGCCAATTATTGAAAAAATTAAAACTGATACTTTTGAGAATTTAGATTTGAAATCAGTTTTGAAAGATGAAAGAATTCTGAAAAATATATAAATGCTTGAAAAAGAGAGCATTATGAAGGCTTGATACGCTAATTTGAACATTGTATTTGCTCGGAAGTGCCCGGTGTAGATGTCTTTAAGGTAAATTATCTCAGGAGCTATCAATAATAGAATTGAAAATATCGAAATAACACCAACGAATATATCTGTAGGAATTATTTTTCTATTTCTTATAAATATAAAAAATCCTACCAGCATAAAAACAAAAAATCCGTATAGTATTCCAAGTTGCCAGAGCGGCGAGTGTTGGCACTGACCTGTTTCAAAAACAAACGGTCCAAAACTCTTCATGTCTAGTAAAAGCTTTGGTGCACAGTTAATTCCTATTTCAGAAGCGAAAGGCGCAAAGTTCTGACTGAATACAAAGGTGAAAATAAAAAATAGAGCGCCAATTATCGGAACAAATCTTAAAGATTTTAAAATTGAATTTGTAAATCTTTTTAGAAAATTAGAATTTTTATTATTAATAAATTCTAAAACAAATAGAATATTTATAAATAAACCTATGTATATAAGTCCGTCCCATGCGTTTGTCATGTAGGCAATGGAAATAAAAAATGATGTGAGGAAAACTTGGGAAATTCTAATTTTATTTTCTAAAAACATTAAGAGTGCAAATGCAATTAAGGTAATTACGATCGGAATATCCAGGACGTGTCCATGCAAATCTGCTACGACAAATGAATACGAAGGAAATTCATGAATGGTGTGGTAAATAAATCTTGTAGCATTTGGATACCAATAAGCATTTGGGAAAGTAAAAATAGATAAAGGTAATTCCCAAAAAGGAACGGGTGATTCACCATTATAGTTTTTAAAAAGTGAAAATATGGTTTGCAGATTTCCTGAAAGAGAGACAACATAAGCGAAAAGAAAACCGAAAATAAATGTTTTCTTAAGAGACATTTTCTTAATTTGTTGAATGAGATTAATTCCTATTGAAAAGGAAAGGGTAAAAGTAAATGCAAAGATAGTCGCAATCATTAGGTTAAATGTTATAAAAGAAGGAATACTAGATGCTTTTGTCATAACTGCAGTAAAAAGATGACCAAAGTAATAGTAGTTAATTGAATGAGGAGTGAGCCACATATCACGCGGAGGAAAGTATTCTGATCTAAGAATCGAATTTATAAATCCATAATCCATAAATTTTTCTAAATCATGAATGTCTGGTTGATGTGCTCTAACGTAAGACCAAATTACGAGTGTCGTAATAAATATAATTTCTTCAAATAGAAATATTTTTAAATTTTTCTTCAAATTAAAATTATCTTTTCTTAAAAAGAATAAGGATGTGGTTGCAATTAATAGCCAGATGATAAATATGTTTAGCGTAGTGAACTTTAGTAAATGAAATGTTCCTAATACGTATACTACATAAGAAACTAATACTAGCCCTATAATTTTAGAAAAAATATATCCTTTATCAATAAAGGAGCTGAATATCCTTGAGGATAGAGGCAGAAAAGATATTCCTAGAAAGAAAAAAACTGCCCACCATTTAATAATAAATAAGAGATCCAGTATTGGCATTTATCTGATTTGAATACAATAGAGAGCAGGATTTAGCTTAAGTTTATTTAACATCTTCACTTCGTTATTTGGATCTGGAAACACCCATCTGCAGTATCCGCTTATTAATTCATTGCCCGTTGCATTTCTTATCATTTCTGATCTTTCCCTTGCAATAAAAAGATATTGAATATTATATGTTATGCCGTCGTTTCCCGCCATATGATCATTTAGGGCATAAATATTATTATTAAAAATATTTATATTGCCCCATATTTTTTTAGCAACCGGGTCAATTGAATTAAAAAGTGAAAATAAAACAATTAAAAAAACTAGTGTTCCTGTTATTTTTACGGTAATGTCATTTTTTAATGCAGTAATGCTTTTTGAAAGCCCGATTATTAAAAACGGAATAACAGGTAGTGCATATCTAGGGATAGTATAGGTTTGAAGAGAAAGAACAGTTAAAAAATATGATATTACGAATAAAATAATTACTAGGAATGCTTTAAGGTTTTCTGAGCTTTTATGAAATTTTATTTTTTTAAAATTAAAAATATATAAAGTAATTGCAGAAAAAATTATTAGAATATATAACCAGTTAAAATTAAGAAACATAACTTGTTTCCAGTGCCATTCTGAATATGCGTTGATAAAGCCAAGAGTTGTAATATTATTTATGATCGTTAAGACTGCGCCTTTTTCTCCTGTTTCTGTGAATATCCATTCACTCCAAGAGTCTTTATCATATGAGTTTAATACAAGTTTCCAAATGTAATAAACGACTAGTGGAATAAATAAAGATAAATAATTTATAAATGGTTTAATATTTAGTTTTCTGGATTTTAAGAAAAAGATAGTTTCAATAAAAATAATAATTAAAGGCAGAAGAAGAGCAGTTTCTTTTGTAGTAATTGCAAGTGAGGATATTAAGGCATAGAGAATTAAATTTTTCTTTTTATAAAAAAGAAGCGAACAAATAATTAAAGAAGTCAGTATTGCGTCTCGCATCGAAAATATTGAATTTGCGATAAATAATGGATAAATTGAAAAAAACAAAACAGCTAAATTTCCAGAAAATTTTCCAAAAAGATCTTTAGTTAATAAATAAATTGAAATAATCCCAATAATTCCAAAAATAATTCCTAGCATGGAATAGCTTAAGGGAGAAATTCCAAAAATCAAATAAAAGGGAGTTGTAAGTAATAGTTTTAATGGGGGATGCACTGTATTCCAGTTTGAGAAATATTGACTCAGTCCTCCCTGATAAAAATCTAGAGTCTGAACAAAGTCTATATTACCATCCATATATGGAAGTACGCTTACGAAAGGAATAGTTAATATAAGAAATAAGATAATTGAAATTAATACAAAAATATGTTCTTTAATTTGCTCTTTTATTTTTTTCATTTTTTTATAAATTTTAATTTTTAAAATTTTTTCGTGGGAATTTCTTTTATAAATATTATTACGAAAAGAAGTGTTAACGGCAATAATTGAAAAAATGATATTATTTGCCAGCCTCTCATTGTAGGATTTGGACCATAAACAGGATCCATAATAAATTCAAAATTTAATACTCTCAGAATAAAGAAAACCGTCGGGAGACAAATTACGAAAATGAGTAATTTTGCAAATTTTGTTTGAAAGTTTGGGAGCGTTAGGAGACAAATAGCTAGAAGAGGGCCTAAAACGCTAAAGTGATATTGGAAAAGATGATCATAAAAGAATAGGAAATATGAAATTAAAAAGAAAATAATAGTTAGAATATGAGTTTTTTTGTTCAGTGCAATTAAATATATTGATACAAGCATAAGATACTTAAGATATTTAATTAATTCCGGGGATAAATTAAAAGTATATCTTAAAAATGCCTCTAGAGACATGTAGTCTATGGACTTTCCTTCCTTGGGATTTAAAAGATGATAGATTAGATTATCAGTAAAATAATTTCCAATTCCCAATATGTTAAAAGTAAGAGTTGAAGCAATAAAAATACTTCCTCCGATTAACGTTGGTTTGTAATATTTTTTAATAAATAAAACCGGTAAGAAAAGGAGACTAATTGGTTTGGCAATTAAGGTAAGAAAAAATAAAATCCCTCTTTCGAGTTCGTCCTTTTTCTTTACTAAGCTTATCAAAAATAGTAAAAGGAAAATATTAAATAGAAATTGATATTGAGAAATTCGAATTTCACTGTATTGAGCAAAATTTGTTAAAAAAACAAAAATTGAAAGATTTAGAAACTTATTATTAGTAAAGTTTTTATAAATATAGTACACGACGAAAATTGTGATTAGAATTTTAGCAATCATCCAATAATAGAAAGCGTTCTGATAATTAAAAACAATAATTAGACTTCCTATGATTAAAGCTGTGATGGGATGATAATCATTGGGATTGCTTGTAATATTTTCTGAAAAAGGTTTAATGTTTTTGGGTAAATTCTCTCCACTTAGTTCGCCTCCGTTGATAAATGAATAAACCCCATTTGGTATTCCATAAAAATCAATTCCTTGGCAGCAGTAGTGTAGAGAGCTTCCGAAGAAGAAAAAATCAAACCAATTTGTTTTAAGCGCAGATATATTAAATAGAAAGTAAATTAAAAATCCCAAGATTAATAACTTGCTTCCAAGAATATGAACTAAAAAATTTTTTACTTCAGTCATTTATAATCCGCAGTTTTCGTGAACACTATAAATTGAATAATTATTATTTATATTTTCATAAGACTTAGTAAATTCTTCTTCATAAAGATTTGAAATAGCGGGTACATTTGGATCAGGAGGGTCCTGAATTTTTATCTCTACATAGTCAATATTATTTTCTAAAAGCAGACTGCAGGCATCGGATTTATTTATTGAACCCAAGATATTTTTTATAACGTCGCCTCTTTTATAAGTATCATAGCCTTGAGACCAGGCAAAATATGGCCACCCTAAAAATATCTTTCTTCCTGCAATCGAAGCTGGGTTATAGAGAAATATGGTATTTAGAAAAATGGAATCTTTCTCAGTATTTTCTAGAATCCATTTCGCATCAGCATTTGTTTTATAATCATTCAATTCATATTTTCTATCATTAACTATCGGGAATAAATCTATAATTCCTCCCAGTATCATAAAAATAACTAAGAAGATTGCCAAGGCGGAAATAGATCGGAAGAGCGTC
>CAYIUZ010000059.1:0-5530 GCA_964366705.1 uncultured Gammaproteobacteria bacterium
TTGGTCAGGGAAAGGAAGCAACTAAGGCATATCTGAAGGAAAATCCGGTACTTGCACATAAAATTACCGATGAAGTCATGAAACAAAATAAAGCTCAAGGAACTCCGGTTGCGGTAGGAGTAGAAGAAAAAAAAGACGACCTAGAACCCTCATTAAATGGATAGCGCTGCTATAATTGATAGATATTATAATCTAAGTCTTAGGTATTTGTCGTATCGTCCCCGTAGCGAGAAAGAAGTCTTCGACTACTTAATGCTTAAAACTAAAAACTTAAAACTTGAAAACATAGAAGAGTTGGTAGGTAGAATTATCACCAAGTTAAAAAAGGTTAAGTTTCTTGTCGATCGAGAGTTTGCTAGGTTTTGGGTAGAGCTAAGGACTAAGTTTTAGCGCAAGCCAATTAGAGTTATTGAATATGAATTGAAACAAAAAGGGATTGATAAGAACTTAGTTGATGAAATTCTTTCAACGTTTGATACTAAAGATCTTGATTTAGAAAACGCAAAGAAGTTAGCCGACAAGAAGCTTGATTTTTATAGGAATTTAGATCCTAAAAAAAGACGTGAAAAAGTAATGGGATTCTTACTTAGGCGTGGTTTTAATTACGATATGGTTAAAAAAATCATGGATTAGTTTTGATTTTTAAGACGAATAGTAATATAATACGCTTAGACAAGAAGAAATTGTCAAAGAGGATTATGAAAATTAATTTATACCTCAATTTGATTACAGCATAAGCTCCCCGATTAAATCGGGATTTCTTCGTGTTTAAAGACATTCCGCCTTCGTTCAGTTTGAACTTCGGCGAGACAAAGATGGCAGATCAAGATCTTATAGCACTCGAAAAAAAGCTAATTGAAAGACAGGAAAAGCTCGAAAATGATCGGGAGGAATTAGAGCGCGAAAAAAAGGAACTTGCGAAAAAGAAAGACGAATATACTGATAGACTCCAAAAAGTTTCAAGTCTGACCGCCGAAGAAGCGAAGAAAGAATTACTTTCTCAGATCGAAGAAAGAGAAGTTCAGACACTCGCAAAAATAATTAAGGAGCGTGAGGAAGAAGCAAAAAGAACCGCTGATAAAAAAGCTCAAGAAATAGTAGTTGAATCTATGCGTCATGGCGCAGTAAGTTACATTCCAGAATATACAGTTAGTATTGTTAGAATTCCTGACGAGGAGATAAAAGGGAGAATTATCGGAAAAGAGGGAAGAAATATAAGAGCTTTTGAGCAGGCAACTGGAGTAGATGTAGATTTAGATGAGGAAGGAGTAATTCGTTTGTCTTCATTTGACCAGATACGCAGGGAAATTGCACGCCGCTCGCTTGAAAAGCTTATAAAAGACACTAGGGTTCAGCCTTTTAGAATTGAAGAAATCGTTGAAGAAACAAAGAAAGAAGTAGAGAAGGTAATGTTTGAAGAGGGAGAAAAACTCTCTCACGAAGTTGGAGTATTTAATCTTCCAGCAGATTTAATTGGAATTTTAGGAAGAGCGAAATTCAGAACTTCTTATGGACAGAATCTAACTCTTCATTTGCTTGAAACAGCAAAAATTGGGACACATATAGCAGAAGAAGTGGGAGCAGATGTGAATATAGTGCGTATTGCCTGTATGCTTCATGATATTGGAAAAGTTGTACCAGGTGAGGGGAGTCACGTAAAACTTGGAGTTGATCTTTTAAAAAAGCATAATATTCCTCAGCCGATAATTGATTGTGTCGCACAGCATCATGAGGATGAGCCGTTCTCTTCAGTTGAGTCAGTAATAGTACACGTTGCAGATGCGATATCAGGAGCACGTCCTGGAGCCCGATATGAAGATGTAGAAAAGTATGGTGTAAGACTTACTGAGATGGAAGATATCGCTAAAAAATATGATGGAGTAGAGGATGCGTATGCATTTGAAGCAGGACGAGAACTTAGGGTAATAATTAATCCTGGAAAACTTAGCGATGCGGAAACCACACTTATTGCAGATAAAATTCGCGAAGAAGTTAGTCGTTCTCTCGCAATTCCTGGAGAAGTAAAAGTAACCGCGATTAGAGAATTCCGCGCAGTCTCCGGAAATGAATAGTCTTCTGTTCTTTTCTCCGAGAAAAGAACCAAAAGCTCCCGTCAAAGTCTTGATTTGTGCTTTCAAAGTTTGTCTCGCTTATCGGGTGATTTCACCCCTTCCTCAATCCCGATTTGATCGGGACGAGGAATCCCCCTGTTGCGCTCATTAAACTTATCATGCACAAATCTGCGAATTGACGGCTAAGTGTGAAAGTTGAACAACTTTTTGTGTACTTGACAGTATATTCGTTTGCCCTGTATTGTTAGTCTAATCGGGCAATTCTTCAAATTGAAGAACATTGAAGATGCCGGGTCCGCCTAAGCTTGCCGTTTGGCTTTTTGAACTATTCGTCCACGTCTCACGGGGCGCTTTAGCGGCGGATAAAGAGGTGATTATCTTTGACAAAAAAAGACTTAATAGTAGTAGTTGCAAAAAAAGCAAACCTTACAAATAAAGCTGCAGGTGATTCTGTAACTGCGATGTTAAATGGAATTAGAGATTCTTTAAAAAAAGGGGAAAAAGTGGTAATCACAGGCTTTGGAACATTTAGCATAAGAAATAGATCAGAACGTCCTGGAAGAAATCCAAAAACAGGAGAAAAAATCACTCTACCAGCCCGTCGTGCACCTGGTTTTACTCCTGGAAAAACTCTTAAAAAAGCAATACGCTAAATAAACCATAAATGATTGTGCTAACAAGAGTCGCTCTGTCGATTTTATATATTTTTATCTTTTTTGGTCTTTTTCCAGCTTTAATTAATCTTAGAGTATTAGCACAGTCTTCTAGATCTTCATTTTTTACCATCGTTAATCCTGTTAGAGTTTCTTTTTACACCAAAGACTCTGCGGGAAGTATTAATGCACAATATTTTCAAGTAAGCTCCAGAAATCTCCCAGCTACGTGGCTACTTAGTTATGATGTTTTAGAAAATAAAGCTTCAGTCGAAGAAATAAAAAAGTTTGATGATAAACAAGAATTAGGATTATTATTTGAAATAAATTCAAACTTTGCTAATTCCTCTGGAGTAATTTATAACCAGTCTGATTCATGGCATAGATCTAATTCAATTTTTCTTAATGGGTATAACCAGGAAGATAGAAAAAAACTAATAGACACATTGTTTGAAAATTTTAAAAATAAATTTGGTTATTACCCTAAATCCGTCGGTGGTTGGTGGATTGATGCATACTCTCTTGATTATATGACGAATAAATATGATGTTATAGCAAATCTGAATGTTGCCGATCAAGCGGGAACAGATGGTTATCACGTATGGGGTACTTATTGGTCTACGCCTTATTATCCAAATAAGATAAATGCTTTGTATCCAGCTAAAAATGCTGAAAATAAACTTGATGTTGTAACGCTTAGATGGGCCTCAAGGGATCCGCTAAATGGTTACATTAGTCCTGATGATAGAGAGACAACTAGATTTAGCACTCAAGATTACCTCACTATTAATTTAGGACACGATTATTTTGAAAATTTATTAAGACTTTATGTAAACCAAGATTTTGGACAAATCACTCTTGGATTGGAAGGTGATTTTAATCCAGAAGTATACCAAGAAAACTACTCACTATACTTATCGATTGCACAGCAATTATCCCAGGCCGAAGGCGTGAGGTTTACAACCATGAAAGAGTTTGCAAGTGAGTATAGAAAAAAATATCCAGATATTTCACCTAAAGTTCTTATTGAAAGTAACGATATTTTAGGTAGCAGTAAGCGAATATACTGGTTTCAAAATGCTAATTATAGAGTTGGGATTATCCACGATTTAAAAAGTAAATTTACAGAAATAGTTGATTTAAGATCTTATTATAAAGATTTTCCAGAGCCTTTTTATTTAGGACCAAATAAACAATCAGATTTATTTTCTATTGCTCCTGCAATTATTGACTCTAAATCAAAACCCAATAAATCAATTAAATTGATCACAGGTTCACTAATTAAATCTGAGGAAAATGCGATTTTATTTGAGAAAGGTTTCATATCTTTTAAAGATAATGAGATTATTATTGAGGGAATAGATTTTAAAATTGATAAGGAAATAATAGATGATGGTTTAATAGAAGCTTCTGAAAACAGACTGGTTATTCCTGATAATTTTTTATTCTCTTCTGATGGATATGTTTTCTCAGAGATAATGCCCAAAATCCCATATACATTTAAATATCGAATTCCTCCGATGTTAATTTCTTTAGCAATTATGATCGTCTTTATTATTTCGATCGCAGTTTTCTATATTCTTCAAAAAAGAAACAGAAAATATTTCTCAGGGTTTATTATATTTTTACTTTTTGTAATTTTGCTTTACATTATTTCAAGAATCTCGAACCCTTTGTATGTGAGTCAATCGGAAATAGACGCATTATTAGTGCTGAAGAGATTAGATTCTGGATTAGTATTGGTATATGACAAAGATTGTTTGAAGTGTAAATGGAGTACGAAAAATAAACCTGCAGCGATGGAGGGCAGAAAAAAATATGTTAAAGATATCTCAAGAAAACCTATCGTTTACAGTTTGAATTTCGTTTTAGCCAAATCTCCAGATGAAGGACAAGAAGTTTTGAATAAGTTAGGAGTTAAATATATATATCTTGCAAAATATGAAGATTACATTGAAGCATTGTCTTTTAATCCACTTGACTTAGATCTTGAAAAAGTCTATGAGAATTCTAATGGGACAATTTATGAAATAAAAATGCCGGGAAGATAGTAAGCCAGATTCTGTTTCAATCTGCAATCTTTCTCATTGTGATGTTTAAAGTCACTATGCCCCGATTTAATCGGGGTGCCCCATTTTTGATGCTCGCCTTAAAAAAGCTCAAGTGCATCGGTCATGGGTTGCAGCAGGTAGGATTGCCTTTACCCTAAAAAATTCCGTAGAATTTTTCAGGGCGTTTCACTCTTTAGCCATGATCTTCCGATTTTAGGTTAAAGCTCGTCTCTGTGGCTCTCTCTTTAGGTAAACTCCCAAAGAGTGTTTGAAATATTTCTAAATCAAACCACTAGCGCTTGCGCGTCGAAACTTACGTTTCGTCCCCGTTTTAAGATCTGTCTGGACTTTCCTCTCCTTGCGGAGTAGCAGATCTTCTTCCCGGCAAGAACATTATATCACATCAGCTTATAGTATTGCATCAGATACCAGTCGATATCTGATAAGTCAGGTACCGGATGGTCCCTGACAAAGCATTTTGTATTCACAGTTGACACAAAGAATTGATCCAGAACATTTAAAGTCACTTTTTTCTATCTCTGTAATTTTTTGGATTAGATCATCTTCGAGTTTAATTAAGTCTTCATTTGAGAAATTCATCGATTTTTTTGTGTTCCCCTCTAGAAAATGAAGAGTAAGAGTAATATCCGTAGCATTCTTGTTTATAACGTCATCTTTAATTCTACTTGCTGCAAGCGCATAAATTGCTAACTGAAGTTTATGCGCCTCATCAGCCTTGGGATTATCTCCACAG
>CAYIUZ010000060.1:0-5523 GCA_964366705.1 uncultured Gammaproteobacteria bacterium
TAAAACAACAAGCGTTCAAACTTGGTGGACCGTGGGAGACTCGAACTCCCTACCTCCTCATTGTCCCGAAAATGTCTGCGAGCGCAAGCCTACAGAAACAGTTTCGTGATCCCGTTATCTTTGCCATATCTTTTCTGGTGGACCCAAGGAGATTCGAACTCCTGACCTCATCATTGCAAATGATGCGCTCTACCAGCTAAGCTATGGGCCCTCGCAGACATACGGGATCGCGTAAATCTAAATGCTCGTTATTCACTCGCAAAGATTTACGGGACAAATGAATCGTGTCCATAGACCACTATAAATTTTTAAACAAATTGAGGCTGAAAAGACAAGAAAACTAAAAGAGGATATTTACCAAAGAATCGCGCCTGTTAGCAACAGGGATCATCAATATATAAGTAATTCAACATAAATATCTTTTACGATTTCTCGTCTAGCCTCAGCTAAACTTGTAAATTGATCTTACCACAAGGCTAGCAAATGTGTCAAGGTCTATTCACCACAATTGAGAATAGACCGAAAATCCCTCAAAGAACGCTCCATGCCTGCCCGCCTCTGGAAGAAGCCGCGATATGAATAATAGTTAAGGCGAATAGTAAATCTTTTAAGATCAAGCTCCATTATTCTTTAAAAGTCTCGAACGGGTCAAAAATTAAGTTCAGGCGGGATTATTCCCCACTTCTCACCAGATGGACAAATCTGACAGGGATAATTGGTTTTTTTATCAGCCGGTCATTTAGCTTTATGCACAGGAACAATTCCTGCATATCCGGCTCTTCCATTTGAATTGGGATAACCATCCGGCCTCCTTCTTTTAACTGATCGATTAGAGCTTGCGGGACTTCTTTTGCTGCTGCAGTTACCAAAATTGCATCAAACGGAGCTTCTTGAGACAATCCAAGCGATCCGTCTCCAATGTGAACTGAAATATTATCAAAACTTTCGAGTCTTTTTATTGCTGTCTTTGCAAGCTTAGAATCAATCTCAATCGTATCCACTTTCTTACAGCATAATGACAATATTGCAGCACTATATCCAGATGCAGTTCCTACTTCCAAAACTTTTTCTCTACCAGTTAATTCGAGTAAATCTATCATTTTTGCGACAAGAGAAGGCTGACTAATTGAAGAATTACCATCTAGGGGAATTGCGCTGTCGGAGTAAGCTTGATCTACCCACTCTTTAGGTACAAATAATTTTCGGTCAACTTTTTTAAAGGCATTTAAAACTTCCCCACTGCCTATTTCTAGACGGATTTTTTCTTCCAGAAGTTTTCTTTGGAAGTTCACTAGTCGATTATACCACTGTAATCATAAATCCTTGAATCTTACACTTTTCCCCTGTTATACTGAAAACTCATGCTAAAGCACAGAATTGCCAATAATCCTCTTCCGGTAATTTATTTCACCATCTTTGTAGACCTTATCGGATTTGGAATAATTATCCCTATCATCCCCCAGCTTTTGGCAAATCCAGCCTCAGAATACTTTCTTCTGCCAAACGGACAAACAATTCAGCAAGGATATGTCCTCTTAGGACTTCTAACTGCGATTTTTTCAATTATGCAATTTTTGGCTGCACCAATTTTAGGTCAATTATCTGATAGATTCGGGAGAAAACCGGTCCTAGCTCTTTCTTTAGCAGGCACTTGTATTTCTTATGTAGTATTTGCGCTAGGAATATTTACTAAAAATATTCCTCTTCTTTTTCTTTCACGGGGATTTGCAGGACTTACCGGCGGAAGCATATCCGTAGCTCAAGCTTCAATCGCAGACGTAAGTACGCCTCAGAATAGAGCTAGAAATTTCGGATACATGGGTGCTGCATTTGGACTGGGCTTTATTCTCGGCCCATACATTGGAGGGAAAATGTCAGATCCAACCGTCGCTTCGTGGTTTAACCCTACTACCCCATTTATATTCGCAGCAATTCTTGCTTTCATAAATATTATTTCCGTATTCATATTCTTCCCCGAAACAAATAAATTCATTAAAAAAGAGATGGTAATTAAGTGGAGTAATTCATTTATGAATATCTGGCACGCAGCGACACATAAAACTCTTAGAGAATTATTTTTAACTAATTTTCTTTTTAATGCCGGGTTTACATTCTTTACAACATTTTTTAGTGTTTATTTAATTAATAAGTTTCACTACACGCAGGGAAATATCGGCGACTACTTCTCCTACATCGGCATTTGGGTAGTTATCTCTCAGATGATTATCACTGGTCAAGTTGCTAAAAGATTTTCAGAAATTAAAACACTTAGAATAAGTTTAATCGCTGCCGGAATTGTTATTTTCCTATTCTTCATTCCAAGCTCTACCATTGGCTTACTTTTAATTACTCCTTTCCTAGCTATTTTTAACGGACTGGTTATGGCAAATCTTACAGCTCTAATCAGTAGAAGCGTTGAGCCAAACGTTCAAGGCGAAATAATGGGAATTAATTCGAGCATATCAGCCCTAGCCATGCTTATCCCTCCGATTCTTTCCGGTTTTATTGCGGCAAAATTTCATCCTGATACTCCAATTTATATTGCAGGACTTGTTATGGTTCTCTCAGGAATCGTATTCTGGGTATTTTACAGAAGCAGCAAGATTATCCACGAACACGTAGAATAATCCTGCTACCTCAAGTCTTAAGCAAACTTATCTTCTCCAGTACGGATTTACAGTTCTCGATGGTCTCCCATCATCCCCCCTTCCTTTATGAATTAAAGGCTCAAAAAGATGAATTGAAACAGATCCTCCACTTTTCCCTAAAGGTTGCGCAGAAAAACCTTCATTCGAAACATGAAATGTTCGAGTTCCATTTTTAGTTGTTCTTCCAGACTGTCCAGCTAAAAGCTCTCCGCTTATAACAACTGCTCTTTCTCTTGCTGCAGGGTTAACACCTGATACGTCAACATTCCAAACCCTACCCTGGGAGTCCATATGATCCCCGGTTGCGTCCGCTAATCTAGCTACTGGCTCTCCTTGAATAAATATAATAGGCATACATTTTCACCTCCCCCCTTGCCTCGCCGAATCCCGATTCAATCGGGAAAAGGCGGGTCAAACCATTTATGTGAAAATTCCGAAGAATTTTTACCACAAAAAAACCTCCCGGAGGAGGCTTAAAGCGGTTTTGTTTATTAAATTTACATTACAAAACTACCAGCCTCCGTAGAGAGGTTACACATACAACACATGTTGGTAGTTTTTCTAAACATAAAGTGAATATACAGCAAACCTAGCTTCAAATCAATGGCTATTTTTATCTCTTAGCCACCACTCAGCTTCTAATGCTGCAGCTGCACCATATCCTGCTGCTGTAACTGCTTGCTTATATTTCGCATCATGAACATCTCCAGCCACAAAAACTCCTTCAATATTTGTCTTGTAATGATCATGCACTATTATAAAACCACGCTCGTCCCGATCAATCCCCTCAAAGACTTTTGAATTTGGGATGTGTCCAATAGCTACAAATACTCCGTTAATGGGCATCTCTGATATTTCATTTGTTTTATTATTAAGTAAGCTTACCTTTTCTACCACCTGACCACCCAAAATCTCCTTAATTTCTGTATTTAAAATAATTTTTATTTTGGGGTTTTCTTTTACTCTTTTTTGCATAATCTCACTGGCTCTGAAGCTTTCCCCTCTATGCACTAGAGTAACACTTGCTGCATATTCTGTTAAAACTAATGCCTCTTCCATAGCAGAGTCTCCTCCACCAACTACAATCACATTTTTATTTCTAAAAAAAGGCCCATCGCAAGGAGCACATGTGGAAACACCGCGTCCTATCTTCTCCATTTCCCCTGGGACCCCAAGCCATTTCGTATCAGCACCAGTTGCGATAATCACAGTCTTTCCTTCAAACTCCTCTTCTCCCGCTTTTATCTTGAAAGGTCCACCTGGAGTCGTAAAATCTCCGGAAACGAATTCCTTTTCGACTATTTCAGTACCAAATTTCTCAGACTGTTTTCTCATAGCAGTCATAAGCTCTGGACCCTGAATTCCCGAAGCAAAACCCGGAAAATTTTCTACAAGTGTAGTTAACTGAAGCTGGCCTCCCCATTTAGGACCCGCAATTATAAGAGTTTTTAAATTTGCGCGGGTAGTATAAATTGAGGCTGTTAAACCAGCTGGCCCACTTCCTATAATTAGGACATCGTAAATTTTGTTTTCCATAATAAAAAATCCTAAATCCTAAATTCCAAATCCTAAACAATTATTAATCTCTAAATCAAATGTTCAAAACGTTTGAATTTTTGTAATTTGAATTTCAGTATTGTTTCGAATTTAGATATTAGTGCTTAGGATTTCTCACGCTATTGCGCTAGTACTTCATCAATCGCTTTCTTAAAGTTTTCTTTTGATTGCGCTCCAACTACTGAATTTACAGGCTGGCCGTTTTTAAAAATCATGACAGTAGGAATACTCATAACCTGATAATTACCGGATGCGTCAGGATTCTCATCTACATTTAATTTTCCTACTTTTACTTTACCAGCATACTCTTTTGCGAGTTCTTCAATTATTGGAGTGACAATTCTACAAGGAGTGCACCACTCTGCCCAAAAATCAACCACAACTGGCGTATCTGATTTAAGGACTTCTGCTTCAAAAGTCTGATCTGTAAATGTTAAGTCTGCCATTTTATGTCAATAAAGAATAACAGAACTATATTATTTATGTCAACGATATCTTAATAGTTAAAAATCATCTTGACACACTAAGCTAATCTTTATTAGAATGAACAAATGCCACGACGCGTGAAATCCACAACTACAGAACCAAAAAGATCGAATCCTATTAGCTCACTACTCTCTAAGATTTTAAAAATTAATATTGTCTATATACTTGGATTTCTACTTCTAGTAGCCTCTTTTTTAATTGGAGTTCTTATAACTAAAGTCTCTTACCTGGAAGGAAACGGAGGAAGTGCTGCAGCTCAACCTGTTGACGATGGATCAGGTGTAGTAGAAATTACAAGTCCTGTGGATGTCGAAGAAGGGCATCTTCCAGTTCTGGGAAATAAAGATGCCAAAGTAACGATTATAGAATTCTCAGATTTCCAATGCCCTTTCTGTAAATCACTTTTCGATGACTCACTTGCGCAAATCAAAAAAGATTTCATAGATACAGGAAAAGCTAAATTTGCATACCGCCATTACCCCCTAACCTCAATTCATCCAAATGCGCAAAAAGCTGCTGAGGCTTCAGAATGCGCAAATGATCAAGGAAAATTCTGGGATTATCATGATCAATTATTTACTTACCAAACAGACTGGGAATCTCTATCTGGAGACGCATTTAACGTTAAACTTAGCGAATATGCTACAGCTGTCGGAATAGATGGTACCACACTTACAAGCTGTGTTACGTCTGGAAAATTCGCTGATAAAGTAAATGAAGATCTTACTGCAGGCTCGGCAGTTGGAGTTGATGGCACACCGGCAACATTTATAAATGGTATTAGAATTTCCGGCGCTGTTCCCTATTCTGAATTTAAAGCTGAAATAGAAAA
>CAYIUZ010000061.1:0-5522 GCA_964366705.1 uncultured Gammaproteobacteria bacterium
TATAGAGAAAGACAATTGGGATATGTACTATCTGCTGGGATTTAAAGTATAAGAGCTAGATAAGAAAGAATAATACAAAGAGCTTTTGAATCTTCAGAACGAAAGAAATTAAGAAGAGAAGAAGAAGTTCGGTTTGCCCTTGATTTGATAGAAAGAGCTAAATTTGCAGAACTAAGTCCACAGCAGAGAAGAGTAATTGAGCTTAGATTTAGAACCGATGGAGGTCCAGTTTTAACTCTCGAGCAAGTGGGAGAGGCTATGGGTGGAATCTCACGTCAGGCAGTTCAACAATATGAAGTAGTAGCCCTTGTTAAGTTGGGAGTGTTAAAAAAATATGGAAAAAGATCTTCGCAGAAAATTGGGGGGTAAAAAGTAAAAAGACCCGCTTTGTGAGTAGGTCTTCTTACTTTTGGCTATTCTGCTATCTCTAGCAAAATACTCCGTTTCGTCCCTCCGAGCACTAGTTTTCTCTTCGGCAAGTCCATATTCATGCATAAATACAGACATTATTAGAATAAACCCATTTTTATATATTTGTCAAGTATCCCGTCTATAATTGTTTATTTGAGCTTAATTTCAGGTATAATTAGGCGTGTTTAATTTTTGGAAAGATTTAAAGCTACCTTTTACAGTTTTAGCTCCTATGGAGGGAGTAACTGACTTTGTTTTTCGCGAAATTATAACTGAGATTGGAAGGCCCGATGTGTTTTTTACGGAATTCACAAATGTAGAAGGTTTGAATTCAAAAGGATCAGTTAAGGTAGAAGAATCATTAAGATTTGATCCTCATGAAGCCCCAATTGTCGCTCAGCTTTGGGGGTCTTCAGTCGAGGACTTTTTTAAATCAGCTAAAAGATGTAGGGAGATGGGTTTTTCCGGGATTGATATAAATATGGGTTGTCCTGATAGGATAATTATAAAAAGGGGAAGTTGTGCTGCTCTTATAAATAATCCAAAACTTGCAGCAGAAATTATAAAAGCAACGAAAAAAGGCTCAGGAGGTTTGCCTGTGAGCGTCAAAACTAGAATTGGTTTTAGTGAATTTGATTTGACATGGATTGAATTCATCCTTAAACAGAATATAGATGTCTTAACAATTCATCTCAGAACTGTTGCAGAAATGTCAAAAGTTCCAGCTCACTGGGAGAAAATGGCGGAAATTATCAAGCTTCGGGATGAAATTGCACCAAATACCTTAATTATTGGAAATGGTGATTTAAAAACATTTGAAGAAGTAGAAGAAAAGTACAACGCCTATAAATGTGATGGGTTTATGGTGGGGCGGGGAATTTTTCAAAACCCGTGGATTTTTAATAGAAAAATAGATATAGAAAAAGTGAGCATACAAGAAAGGCTTGATCTGTTTATGAGGCACATTGATTTTTTTGATAGTACATGGCCTGAAAAGAATCCAGCATTTCTAAAAAAGTTTTGCAAAACATACATAAATAATTTTCCGGATGCAGCAACACTTCGGGAAAAAATTATGGAATGTACTACAACTGCGGAGATGATAAAAACATTAAAAAAATATTAACTTGATTTAGCATCAGGGAATTTGTATCCTCAAATAAGCCTTAATATGTTTGAGAAAATTAAAAATTTTTTATTAACTCCAACTCTTTCTAAAGTTCTTCTTATTTTTATACTTTTTTTCGGTATTTTTTTAAGATTCCATATGCTCCAGAATTTTGTAATAAACGGTGACAGCGCTAGAGACATTTTAATAGCCCAAACAGCACTCGATAGAAGAGAAATTCCTCAAAGTGGAATTTTTAGTTCCGCTGGACCGTTTGTAATCGGGCCTGTTTATCTTTGGGTATTGATGCTAAGTCTGATAATATTTCCTGTGGGAGTTGCAAGCGCCTGGATTCTTTATTTTTTTATAAGTATAGTTGCATTTCTAGTTATTACTTATGTGGGTTTTTTGCTTGGGGGAAAAAGATTGGCATTAATTTTAGCTTCACTCTCTGCCACTTCCGGTTCGTTTGTAAATTTAGCCCTTAATCAAAGCACCACGACTCTTGTTATAATTTCTACTTTACTTCTAATACTTTTCTTTATTTTATTTATCAGAAAAAAGAAACTTCTTTATACATTTTTGTGTGGGTTTTCTATAGGGCTCGCAGTAAGCATGCATTATCAGGCAATTAATTTATTTATATTTCTGCCTTTTGTCTTTTTCATCCAGGGAATCAGAATAAAGAAGAAAATTGTTTCGGCGGGACTTATTATAGCTGGATTTCTCATTCCCTTAATGCCACTATTGTATTGGGATGCCCACCAGAATTTTGCAAACATAAATAATATTCTCGATTATTTTTTAATTGCTCAATACAGAATCTATGTTCCTAACAGCTGGAAAATATATATCTTAAATGACATGTCATATTTCTGGGGAAATGTTTCAGGAGGAAGTAAATTTCTATTAGGTTTTGCGGGTATGGGTCTGGTTGGAATCACAGGTTTATTGGGACTTCTAAACATCAGAAAAATAAAAATAAAACAGGAAGTTATTCTTTTGGCTGTTATCTTTTTTATTTTACTTTTCCTAAACAGGTTTTATCACGCTACAAGAGCTGAGGTGTATCTTCTTTATTTTCTACCTTTTATTTTAATTTTTATCGGATTCAGTTTTAATTATCTGATTGAATTATTCTCTAGAAATAAAATCAGATACTTAGCTTATGCTTTATTGATTATTTTTTTTCTGGGAAACCTCCACACGCTCCGTCTTATATTTGGAAATCAAAAAAGTAATATTGCTTCATATAAAAATCCCTTGAATGATCTTCAAAAGCTTTACCCGGGGCAAAAGTTTTCTTTATATGACCAGGAGGGAGATAATTATTCTGTGAGTAATCCGTTAAGTTTCGTTATGTTTTACGAAGGAATTCAATCAAAAGACGGAATAAAAATTGCGATCGAATGTCTTCCCACGAGGAAATGCCCTGCAAAATACCGTGAGATTTCAAATATTGCAGGGCACTCTATTGCAGACATAAGTACGTTTTCAGCAGAAACAATTGAAGAAGAGTTTACAAACGTAAACAGTGATTCAATTTATGATTCTTTAATGGAATTTACAGGAAGGCATGCACTAAAAAGCACTTTTAGTTTAAAAAAATATTTACTTGATAAGCTTTAATTTTAATCATTTGTGAGTAATATAATTAATTTACAGAATGAAATCTAGTGAGAAGAAGCTGATGAAGCCCTTTTTTAAAATATTACCTATCATAATTATCCTTATATTCTTCGGAGCGTACGGGACGCTTTCAATTGTTAGACATAACAACTATCAGTCTTTCGGTTATGACTTAGGTATTAATTCTCAAACAGTCTGGAAATATAGCAATTTTCAGACTCCAATCTCCACTATTTCTTCTTTGCCTGATAAGCCTAAATATTACCAGCATGTTGAATTGATTTATGCACTCATAGCCCCCTCTTATTGGATATGGGATAGCAGAAAAATGCTTTTACTAATTGAGATAGGGTTTGTGATGTCAGGCGGGATTGCAGTTTTTCTTCTGTCAATTAAGAAAAAGCTTAAATATAGTTTAAGTATAGCTGTGATGACTAGTTTTTTAACATTTTATGGAGTCCAAAATGCTTTATGGTTTGATATCCATAGTGCCAGTTTTGCAGCAGGTTTTCTCGCATGGTTTATATACTTTTTTTCTTCAAAGAAAATCAAAAGCGCATTGTTTTTTTTCTTTTTGGCAATTACAGCAAAAGAAAACATTGCTTTTATAACTCTTTTTATAGGAATTATGTATTTGATTATCCGGCGTGATAAATATTCACTTTTGATTACGATCTTTTCATTTATGTATTTGTTCTTCATATTTTTTGTTTATTTTCCTTATATAGTGGATGTTAATTATGCTTATCAAAATAAAGAGGGTATTCTCTCGAATTTAAATCCAGTCTATCTAGTTAACACTACTGAAAAACTTCACACTATTTTTTATACGCTATTTTCAGCAGGTTTTATTCCTTTTCTTTATCCTGTAATGCTGATTCCCGTAGTAGCAGATCTAGCTACTTATTTTGTGATTGGAAGTGATCTTCCTGGTGCGCAAGGGATATTTATGCACTATAGAATCACACTTGCACCTCTTCTTTCATTGGCGACGATCGTAACAATAGTTAAATTTAAAAAACTTAATAGTAAATATACTGCAATTTATCTTTTTATTTGTTTGGCAATTATTCAGTACAGTCTTCATCTTCCGTTAAGTTATTTATCAAAAAAATGGTTTTGGACAGAGCCAGCTTCGGTAAAGGATATTAATTATGTGATCCTGAATTATCTTCCTCGAGAAGCTTCAGTTGTTTCTCAAAATAATATTACTCCTCACATAAGCCATAGAAATAATATCTATACGCTTTATCCTGAAAAAAAGAAATTCAGTGGTAGTTCAATTTGCGGAAATATAGAGTGCGATTGGTTCCGCTGGTATAGTAATCCTGAGTTTTTGATCGTTGACACTTCATCTGATTGGGATGCACGTCATCTCTTGATAGATAGAGAAAATTACATAAAAGGTCTTGAAAATATTGAGAAGGCAGGAGCTATTGAAATATATAAAAAGCGCGGCAACACAATTCTTTATAAGATAAAATCAAATCCAAAAAATATAAAAAATTGATTTACTTATAGCTAAAGATTATCCGATTCCCTAAATAAATTGGTATATTTTTTGTTTTTTTACCGGAAAAGTTGGAAGGTTTCTGAGAAGGAGGTTAGGAACCGGGTAATGTTGGCATTTCAGGCATGGAAAGATTGCGTCAATTGTTTATAAAATTCCAATAGCGTGTGTTATAATTTCTGATTATGAAAGAAGGAGAGGAGTTAACTGGCGTAAAAGCTTCTGTAAAAGGACCGGACGGAGGGCCAAAGGATATTTTATCTTTGGGTGAAAGAAAAGCATGGGGAAATCTTTTTACTATAACCGCAATATATCAACGGGAAATCCCAGGAGAAAACGGGAGAACTTTTGAAAGATATTTAGATGATGTAAATAATCCGGACAGAGACGGATTCATCAGGACAATCGGAGTCCAGCCGTTTTCACCGGATCTATCAGGTAGACCCAAGGGAATTATATTAACTGAGTATTTAGACGGAGTGCATACACAGCTTTTTGTCGGAATGGCCCGTTGGGAAAATGATGTTCCCGTAATGCATTCAGTGGAAAGAGCAAACTATTTCCCATATCTTCTTGATTACCATTTAAATGCTTTTCAAATTGCTGAAGTTGCAACTACTAAAGTAATAATTAAAGAAGAAGCAGAAGTGGTAGGGACAACCGGGGGAGAGCCCCCTGATCCTTACTTAATGACTGAAGCTGATGAAAGAGCTATGGGTTTACATCCATTCTCAGAGCCAGTACGTTCAAGACCGATTCCAGGAATAGTATTTACTCCTCCTGATTCAGATAGAAAAAATTAAGCCCCCTTTGACTTTAGGTTTAAGCTTTATTATAATCTTAATCTGTCTCAATCTGTCCTTC
>CAYIUZ010000062.1:0-5346 GCA_964366705.1 uncultured Gammaproteobacteria bacterium
TTCTTGCAGTATCAAGCGCAAATGTGGCATCAATCATTCCCGGTCTTGCTCGCAAACTTCTTTGAACATCTCTAACTACATCGTCAGAACTCAATTCAGCATCCATTAATCTAATTGTAACTCCGCGTAACTCCTCAGCTGAATCTAGGTGTACGCGATCACTATCCTCGATTCCTCCACCCATTAAATGGGCTATATCTTCTGCATGTTCTTGGAAGTAACCTCGAGCACTTCCTAAAGCTTCCAATCTTCTTTGTTTTTCAGCTTCTCGATCTAAAACTTTAGCGCCACCAGGAGGAACTATTTGAATAACAGTTTCTAGCTGCATATAAACTCTTCTAATTTTTAAACCTGATGGTGTTCTTCTTTCTTTTCGCTCTACCATGACTGGGATTATACTACTATAAGGCTAAAAAATAAAGCAGTTAGACTAAGGGGTATCCTTTTGAGCGCCAGGCTAGTAACCCGCTTATAATATTAAATACATTTTTATAACCTTTCCGATCCATTATTTGGGCTGCAATTAAACTTCTTGAACCTGAAAGCCAAAAAAGATAAACTTCCGAATTTTTATCTTTAACTTTTTTCTCAATTTCTGAATTGAAAAAATCCAGAGGTAAATTCAGACTATTCTCTATTTTTCCGCGCACTACTTCCATTGGAGTTCTGACGTCAATTATAGTTATCTTTTCTCCTGAATCAATTTTTTTCTTCAGATCTTCTGCTTGAACATTTATTATCATATTTAAAACTCGCTACTCAGCCTTATATCCTGTTTTTTTAATCTGCGCTGCGATATCTTCCTCTGTGACTTTTTCTTCATCAAACTCTATCTCTGTTGTCTGCTTTGCATAACTGGTTTTAGCACTTTTTACGCCCTCCAAATCTTCTAAATCAAAATCAATATCCATAGCGCAACTAGAACAATGCATTCCTTTAATATCTAACTTTATTTTCTTCATAATACCCTAATCACCCCCTGATACATTCCCATTGAACAAGTATATGAATAGCTTCCTTTACTAAGTTTTGGTAAATCTAAAACCCTACTTCCCGTAGGATTCAAATTAACACCCATCTTAAGTGCTGGAATTCTAAATGCTATCGCACAAGAATAAGTGTCATTTGTTCTAAGAGTTAATTTAGTAGGAAGCCCTTCTTTTAATACTAAAGTTGAAGGACTATAGCCGTTACTTAGCACGTCTATCGTAGCTTCTTGAAATCCATTTCTAACAGGCGGAAACGCTACTGACATATTTCCGTAGCTTTTTTCATTTGCTGAAGACGTAAGATTAAGATTACTTATTGAAATCGGTACTCCCATCGCTACAAATCCACCGTAGACTGAAAGTAATCCCAAAAATACTAGTAAAACAGCCGCTAATCTTAAAAATCCTGTTTTAAATTTTTCTCCCAATTTTGCAGTTATAAATCCGATCCCGAAAAACATCGGGAATGTTCCTAATACAAAAGTGCCAAGTATCAGAGCTCCTTTTATAGGACTTGCACTACTTATAGCTAGAGCTTCCATCGCGAGAGTTGTACCGCATGGGATAAAAATAGTCATAGCGCCTAACATAGCTGGGGCAAAAATATCAGAACTTCTTGATTTATTTTTAATTCTTCTAGTTAAAAAGCGGGGAGGTTGAATAACCGCGTACCTAAAAATCGGGTGGACATCAAATAAATTTAAGGCAATTATTATCATATAAATTCCTGCAAAAACCTGAATCGCTGATTGAACACCTGAGGTAAGACTTATGGCTGAACCAAATAACCCGAGCACAAATCCTAAAAATACATAAGCTATAAATTTAGAGATTAAAAATGCCAGTGTTGGAAAAATAGGATTTATTTTACCTTTTTCTGAAATCTCCTCTTTCTCTCTTGAAGCAATTACTGAAGCTAAAAGTCCACCCTGAACCGCAAGACAAGTGAGCCCTCCTATTGTTAAACCTGTTAAAAATATTATCCCCAGTTCCATAATTATTTAGCTAACTTTTTTAATAACAATGAATTCCCTACAACCGAGATAGAACTTGCCGCCATTGCAAATGATGCAAAAATAGGACTCATCAAAAGCCTGAGCACAGGATACAACGCTCCCATTGCTACCGGAATTAAAAGGATATTATATCCAAATGCCCAAACAAAATTTAGCTTTATGGTTCTCATTGTTTTCTTTGATAAGTCAATCGCGTCCACCACCGTATTTAAATCTTTATTAATTAAGGTTATGCTTGCCGTTTCCATGGCAACATCGGTTCCTGTTCCCATGGCAATTCCTATATCTGCTGATGCAAGAGCCGGAGCATCATTGATTCCATCTCCAACCATCGCAACGATTTTTCCCTGAAGCTGAAGTTTTTTAACTTCTTTTTCTTTTTCTTCAGGCAAAACTTCCGCAATAATATTCTCTACTCCTGCCTGTCTTCCTATTGCCTGAGCCGTAGACCTATTATCTCCTGTTATCATAAAAACATCTATTCCTTTTCTTTTAAGAGATTCTACCGCTTCTTTTGCAGAATCTTTTAATACATCCAAAATCGCAATGATCCCTATCACCTTATCGCTTAAAGAAACATAAACAACTGTTTCACCCCGCTCTTCATGTTCCTTGACTAAAGACAGTTGATCGGAAACATTTATTTTTAAATGGTTCATAAGCTTAGTATTCCCAAGACTTACTTTGTCTCCGTTTATCATTCCCACGATCCCTTTTCCGGAAATGGCTTCAAATTTCTCGGCTTTAGCTAGTGTAATCTTATTTTCCTCGGCTTTTGCTAAAATTGCTTCGGCCAATGAATGCTCTGAGCCTTTCTCTAGCGTTGCGGCGTATCCTAAAAGCACTTCTTCGGAAACATCAAAGGGAATTAAGCCAACTACTTCAGGTTTTCCTTTTGTCAAAGTACCTGTCTTATCAAAAATAATTGCATTTACTTTTTGTAACTTTTCAAGTGATGCTGCATCTTTTATCAGGATTCCTTTACCGGCTCCTATTCCGGTGGAGACCATAATCGCAGTAGGGGTTGCAAGTCCCATTGAGCAAGGACACGCAATAATTAAGACAGCAATCATATTCAATAATGCATAAACAAAAGTAGGTTCAGGACCAAAGAGATTCCAAACCATAAACGTTCCTATTGCTAAAAGAATTACGATTGGCACAAAATATGCCGATACTTCATCAGCAACCCGTTGGATCGGAGCTTTTGTGCTCTGTGCTTCTTCAACGAGTTTTATAATCCTTGATAAGAAAGTGTCTTTTCCCACCTTAGTTGCTCTATAAAGAAATGTCCCGGTTTTGTTCATTGTTGCCCCGATTACTAAATCTTTTTCTTTTTTATCAACGGGTATACTCTCTCCCGTAACCATTGACTCATCAATACTAGACTCACCTTCAATAATTTCTCCGTCTACAGGAATTTTTTCTCCGGGCCTGACTCTTATGATTGATCCCACTAAAACCTCATCTATTGAGACGTCTTTCTCTATACCGTTTTCGACAATTCTTGCTGTTTTGGCAGAGAGTCCCATGAGCTTTTTAATAGCGTTAGATGTCTGAAGCTTTGCTTTTGTTTCAATAAATCTTCCTAAAAGGATTAGTGTAATAATTACAGAAGAAACGTCAAAATATGGCATCGGTTCCACTCCGATACTCATTAAAATTTGCGGGAAAAAAGTAACAAATGCCGAATACGAAAAGGCAACGGTTGTTCCAAGTGCGACCAGGGGGTCCATGTTTGCAATTCTATTTTTAAGCGCAGGAATTGTTGCTTGGTAAAAGGATAACCCAATCCAAAACTGCACCGGGATAGAAAGCGCCAGCTGAAGATAATAATTCCGGAAAATTGCAGGAGAAAATTCCATAAGACCAGGGAAGCTTCCGTAAATAAGTAGTGAGGAGATTATTCCTCCAACTATTACTTTTATTTTTAAGTTTTTTAGTTCTTTTTTCTTATTTGCGGCTCGCTCTTCCTCGGAAACATTGAAAACCGCTTCATAACCGACTTTCTTGACAGCTTCTTTTATTTGTTTTTCAGGAATCTTACTATCACAGATTACACAAGCTGTTTCGGCAGCCAAATTCACAGTCGCTTCCTTTACTCCGTCAATTTTTTTAAGGCTTTTTTCGATTACATTAACGCAGGATGCGCAATGCATGCCTCTAATTCCAAAATCTCGTCTTATGTTTTCCATTTAATTTACAACTATTTTTCCGTGATACATATTCATTCCGCATGAAAAAAAATATTGTCCTCTTTTTGTAGGCTTAATGTCTATTGATACCTTTTGATTAAGGGGTAAGTATTTTTTAATTTTAAATTCTGACAAAACTACTTCTTCAAGGCAGTCAGAAGGATCGGTTCTGAGAAAGTTTATTTTCGTAGGCTGATTTAATTTAACCTGAATGCTGGAAGGCTTATACCCTCCCGCTACGTCTATATCTATTTCACTTTTTACTACCACCACATCTTCCTTCTTCATCAAGAAAAACCAATATGTAAAAATCATCCCCAAAGTTCCTAGAATTAATACAATTATTTGATCTATTTGCATTATTTTCTACTCCATTCAAAAAGCCATTTTCGCATTAAATCAATTTCAGAAATTTGGGCTGTGATTATATTATCTGCTAATTTTTTCATATTATTTATTTCTTTGATACATTTTATACATTCCCCAACCGTGCATTATAATTCCAATTAGAATAATTATTGGAGCGTAAGGACGAAAATACAAAGCAAGTAACGCCCCCAATCCAAAAGCTATAAAAGACGCTCCAAATAGTGAAGCCTGCCATTCAATATATTTTGCTTTTCTTAGTTTTTCTTTCATATTATATTTAATAATTTTAACATTACGTAAACTCCTAAACCGCCCAAAATAATCCAACAAAACCAGTATAAAATTGACTGATAGGATTTATTTTTCACTTCTTAACTTCCTTTTTAAGTTTCCCTGCAATAAGAAAAATTACTAAAAAAATAAAAATCAGAAATAAAATATTCAATATAGGATTATTCCCAAAATAATCATTCATAGTCTCTCCTACATTTTGTATCATTTTTGCAAACTTGTCACTCTTAACCATAGAGAGCTGACCATTTATGGTTAAAACAAAAGTGAAAACTCCTGCTAAAAAGAAAACAAAGAAAGAGATGAAATTGCTAACACTTACAAAATATTCTCGCCCAAATATTGTTAAGCTTGTGATCTTTCTTTTTAAAATTTTCAATTTACTAACCTTATCTGACAGAAACAGTGATATTAAAAGTAAAGGCACAACCATACCGAGCACATAGACTGCTCCAATTAACAAAGACCCATAAAAAGTAGGGGATA
>CAYIUZ010000063.1:0-5279 GCA_964366705.1 uncultured Gammaproteobacteria bacterium
TTTAGAGAATTAGACGGAATATATAATTCAAATTTATTTACAGAGCACACTTTCGAGAAATGGAATGAGTCTCCCGGAGTTACCGAAGAGGTCATAAAAATACTTCAAGGAAAAACCGGTTATTATGAATATGATTTTAAAGTCATGCCTGCTGATGTCCTTGGGGCGGTTTATGAAAATTATTTAGGACACCGCTTAGCACAATCGCAAAAAGGACTAATTTTAGATAAAGATGCCCAAAAAAGAAAAGAGCAAGGAATATATTACACGCCTTCTTTCATAGTTGATTATATTGTGAGAAATGCGCTTAAGCCTGTTTTAGACAAATGCCGTTCTGTAAATGATCTTAAAAAGATTAAGATATTAGATCCAGCTTGCGGTTCTGGCTCGTTCCTTATAAAAGCCCTCGAGGTTATTAATGACAAGTACAAAGAATTTGGTAATAAAGGCAATGAATATACGAAAATCACAATCTTATTAGAAAATATTTACGGAGTTGATCTTGATAAACAGGCAGTCGAAATTGCTCGACTGAATTTATTACTTAGTACTCTAGAGACTAGAATAAAACTTCCAAAACTAGATAAAAATATAAAAAATGGTAACTCTTTAATCTCAGGTTCTGATGAAGATTTAAGAAAATACTTTGGAGCCAATTTTAGAAATAAAAAGCCTTTTAACTGGGAAGAAGAATTCCCTGAAGTATTTAAACAGGGTGGATTTGATGTAATTATCGGAAACCCTCCTTGGGGTGCAAACATAGATGAAGATGTAGAGTATTTGGGAGTTAAATACCATCAATCTACTAAAGCACACAAGGACACATATAAAATCTTCATTGATTTAGCAATACAAAAACTAAAACCTGGTGGTATGCTTGGATTTATAGTGCCAAATACCTTTTTATATCAACCTCGCTATCAGGACATAAAAGATTTACTAGAAAATTACAAATATTTAGTTGTTAATCTAGGAGAGAAAATTTTCATTAATGTGGAACTACCTTGTTGTGTATTGATTGCGGAAAAAAATCAAAGCGACAATCATATTGTAATTGATCTAACCAAAACAGATAGATCAGAATTACCGGTCACTATTACAAGTGCAACAGCAGAGTCAGCTGTAAAAACAAAAGATTTAGTTGCCAAAATTATAAAAAATACTGGCCTAACCTTTAATGATGTGTTGCTGATGAAGGATGCTGGGATTAATTATCAAGCTGTGAAAGTAGGAAAAGGAGAAAAGGGAAAAAGTAAATTAGGTAAATTACTTTTCTACGAAGGAGAAAAAGAACAACAAAATGATGTTGAATATTGGAAGGGTTCAAATATAGAGAAGTATTTTATTGAAAACAAAACCAACCAGTTTATTAGAACCAACTACCAAGTATTCAAACAAGCAAATGAAAGAGTCATCTTAAACTCTAAGTTTTTTGCGCTAACTCCAAAAATCTTATGGAGGCAAACAGCAAGTTCAATAATTGCTACTCTTGATGAAAAGGGGATCTGGTTTGGTAGGAGTATTATTGGGGCTATGATAAAGGCGGATTTTAAGAATAAGGTTAGTGTATACTTCGCTTTAGCTATTTTTAATTCCAAATATATAGACTATCTTTACCGGCTAAAAGTTTTAGAGACAGATAGGGTATTTCCACAAGTAAAGTTAGGTTATCTACACGACCTACCCTTTGTTACTGGTACAAAGAGTCAACAAGAAAAAGTTTCAGAACTAACTAAGAAAATGATTGCTTTGAATAAAGATTTCAGAGATGCTCCAGAAGATTCTAATGAATGGAATACGATTAAGTTTGAAATAGAAAAAATAGATAGGAGGATAGATGAAGAAATTTATAAACTCTACGGCCTCACACCAGAAGAAGTTGCAATTGTGGAGGGAGAATATACTAAGAATTAAACTTTATAATATTTTCTTTTTGAAGTCTTCTTAGGATGACAGCATCAGAAACTTTAAAAATTTCTGGTAGGTCTTGAATAAATGGGGCCAATATTTCAGGAGATTCCATGGATGGAATTCTACCGAGCCTTTTTTCTAATTCGCCAAGCAATAATTTTTTAGGTACTAAAATTAGTCCAGCAAAAGTTTGGGCTTGTATCTCAATATACCTGTAAATTTGCCCATCCATACGGTCATGAGAAGATAGATAATCTTCAAGATTTTTTGGGCCGTGTTTTTCATACCAGTCTTTATGTAAGATTAAATGGCCTATCTCATGAGCAATTGAAAATCTTGTCCTCTCCTGATACTTTACAAAACAATCTTCGTCAATAGTAATCTGAGTAAAATCAGAACTTATAAATGCATCCACTCCTATGAGTGACTTAATGCCAGGTATGGCAAATAAAGCCATGTCTATTTTTCGTTCAACTATATCTTCAATAGGAATAGGTAAGGAAAGAGAAGGATGGTAAGTTTTCAAAAACTCATCGGCAGCACGGACTACATCTATAAGTCTTAAGTTTGGGCTTTGCATTATTTATTAACATCGTTGAGGAGTTTGATTAATTGCTTAATCTTATCTTTGTCCAGTTTCTCTCCCCTAGCTGTTCTATAAAAAGCAGGCAAGATGGAAAGCATATGTGGACTTTTAATGATATCCTCTGGGATTTTACCCTTGGCAGCATGAGCAAGGTCAAAAAATATGGTCCATTCCTCACTATCTCGGGGTATTTTTAAAGCAACAGCATACCCTTCAAGTTTTTGTTTATCTATACTTGGGGAAAGAATATTTCTTTCGAGTCTGCTGATATTTCCCGGGTCGTAACCGTATCTTTCGCAAAAAGATCTTAGAGTAAATCCTAAATCAATTCTTTTCTGTCTGAAGGATTCTCCAAAAGTCTGGGCAGTAAGGTCTTGACTTTTCATCATGATGTTGTAATAATATTACAACACTTTTTGAATGTCAATAGTCGTTGAATTTCAAGGAGGTGATTTTTATGGCAGTTAGAGATACTTATAAATATGATTTTAAGATTAGGCAAAAAATAGTTCACAGCGGAATTACTAATGATTTAGAAAGACGAGAAGCCGCAAGAGAATGGGAGGAAACTAAACATAAAAGTTAACCAGCTCGTATATAAACTCTACGGCCTCACGCCAGCTTTTACCCTGAGCTTTACCGAAGGGAAGAAATTGCGATTGTGAAGGAGGAAAATGAAATCTAAAAAATCGACATATTTTTTTATAGGTAGACTTTCCGATTACACTGCTCAATATCAAGTCCAAAATTTCTTTGTTAACTCCAATTTTGTATTAGAAGTATTTATGAGTGGAATTTCAATTTGGGGAAGTAGTAAAGGGACATTTGAAGAATTAAGAAAGAAAATAATACAAATGCTAGATATTATAATAGCAGCCTATATTTTCAAGACAAATAAAATTATCTCCTATCGCCTTGAACACTGGGTTGAAACTAGAGAAAAAGTTTCCAGAAAAAATATGATTGGTTGGATAAGACCACCGAACACCCCTGCTGTTCTCAGATCTACGAGAAGTTCAATAAATACACCATGGAAAAAAGCTGCTAAATTATATGCAAAATTATTAGTTTCAAATCCAAATTATGCAATTGCCCTTCAGGACTATAGTTTGGCTGTAAGCCATATTGGTGACGATGCGTTCTTCTTTGCTTATAGAGCCATTGAAGATATATGTAGAGCTGTAACTGGATTAGATAATACAAAAAGTAGATCCTGGAATACAATGCATACAAAACTTAGTACCTCTGAGCCACAGATAAAACCTTTAAAAAATGTTGCAGATGATGTTAGACACGGAAAAAGAAAAAGTTTGGTTATAAAAAGAGCTAGGAAACAAAAAGGAAAGATTATTAAAATTTCTCATACAATTATAGAAAAAGCATTCAAAAAAGAATTCCCTGATTTTTAAACTTTTTGATTCTGTTTTAGACAGTTCGATGAACTTACTGCAAGCAAATCCATGAAGAGTATTTTTAACCCGTTCTGGTTAATTTTTCATCTTTTCGTTTTTCCCTTCTGCAATTGATGCAGAGAGCGTATTTGAATTAATTGACTAATTTGTGTTATAAATTCGTATAAACTGCCTAGTAGTATGGTTGAAATTGCAGGTATTGATGTTAATAGAGGTGACATAGTAGAAGTTACCTGGGCAGATCATTATGCCTTTAAAGGGAAGAGGCCAAGGCTAATAGTCGTAAAAACTTGGGGTCAAGTAGATGAAATAACCAACGATGGTATTGCAGTATTACTTAATGAAGTTCAAGGAACTCTGGCTGCAGGAACAAAACCTGATGTAGAAAGAATAATGGATGGACAATTTATATTAAGACCTGCTATAAGAGAAATTCTAATGTTAAAAAAAGCCCAATGTCTTTTACCTAACAATGATGCAGAGACTCTTGCTTGCGTAACCCCAATCCCACCTGAGAGCGTATAATCCCGTAATCCCATTTTCCACCTGGGAGGTGGATTACTATCGACACCTAGGGATTTTGGGTAAATTAGTAAGTTATGCTATAATCCAGCCTATATGGCAACTTATGGATCAAGAGAAGTTGTTGTTGAACAAACCCCTGATTATGTGATTGCTTCAACCCCCGAAGAAATAGCACAAAGAGAGCAAGCCCGACAGGAATTCCTAAGACGCTCATTGATGCGTGTTAAACCTACAGGGGGTTTAGTAATCCAAGGCCGAGACAGAAAAGGTCGTTTTTCTTTAGCCATGCGTTTACCTTGCTGGCAATCTGGTAACTCACCTCTCCAACAAACTTTTGCAGACTGGCAGGCATTACATCTAAAACCATCCTCTGTAAAATAAAAACAACCTTGACTTCCTGGTATAAATGCTTTAAATTCAAAAAGTATGCAAGTTGAAAGGCTGTTTACCCCGGGAATTAGTCCTGAATGTGACAGTTGTACCAATAAACTAAGCCCTGATCCTTTCCCAAATCCTTATTATCCTTGCAAAGCAGTCACTACGAACAATAAGGGAGACTTCATTTTTCCAGAAACAAGAAACGATAATATCTGTGAAAGCTACCGACCAACCTTTGGTACCTCTTTAAGAAACTATGTAAGCAGTCTTTTGACAAAAGCTCATTTTACTGTGAACGCTATTGGACGGTCTATGCCACCATTCTAAAACCCCAAGGGAGCGGGAGACGGGATTCGCACCCGCGACCTTCTCCTTGGGAAGGAGACATTCTACTACTGAACTACTCCCGCGCTTCAATATTTTAACAGATTTTGGTATATACTAAGGAATATAATGGCTTACAGGTA
>CAYIUZ010000064.1:0-5267 GCA_964366705.1 uncultured Gammaproteobacteria bacterium
ACATTTTTAGTCCAAAAGAAAAAAACATGGACTCTTTAGGTCATCTCGAAATACCAGCAGGAGTAAATATTGAAATAAGAATGTAAGTTTGCTTCGCACTAATTACCAATTCCTAGTTTCTAAAGAATTTCTTAAATCTTATATCTTAAATCATTAATCTTCGTTTTCTTCTGCTATAATTGCCCCATGAATGTAAATCTTCACCTTCTTAATGCATCAGGCTCATTAAGTCAATTTGAAAAAGAAATTAAATCTGAATTTAGCGCTGCAGTTTCTGAAATCTCGAAAATAATAAAACTAGTAAATGTAGACATTGTGATTTACGATAATCCAGAAGGCGCGATACCCGAAATAGGACTAGGGGGATATACTCAAAACGATAATTTAATTTTTATACCAATTGATCCAAAATTCGCAAATCTTCCAAAATCAATTAAAGAAAATCTTAAAAGAACCATGGCACATGAACTTCATCATGTTATGAGGTGGAGAAAAGTTGGCTATGGAAATACTCTGCTTGAAGCAATTATTACAGAAGGTCTAGCTGACAATTTTGATTTAGAAGTTTTTGGTGGAAATCCTCCACTTCACTGTCAAGCATTAAAGGAGAATGAAATAAAAAATCTTCTTTCAAAAGCTAAAAACGAGTTTGATGATATTAAATATGATCATAACGCTTGGTTTTTTGGTTCTAAAGAAAAAAATATACCGAGATGGACAGGCTATAGTTTGGGATTCTATTTAGTAAACAACTATCTTAAGAAAAATCCAAAAGCTAAACCATCAGCCATTTATGAAAAACCAGCTAAAGATTTTCTTCTGCTATAATTGCTTTATGAAGTATTTCACCGAGAATAATATTTGGCAAATATTAAGGTTTTATTTCTCATTTCTTCTTCTTTGGGCGTTTTTTGACAAGCTTTTTGGGCTTGGTATTGCCACAAAAAGCGAAAATTCATGGCTAAATGGAACATCTCCAACTTCCGGATTCTTGCAAAATGCACCCGACGGAATATTTGCCTCTATGTTTAATAGTCTTTCTGGAAACCCAGTAGTAGATATTTTGTTTATGGCAGGTTTATTTTTAGTGGGTACGTGTTTGCTCCTTGGAATCGGTATGAGGATTGCGTGTTATTCGGGTACCTTGATGATGCTTCTTATTTATCTATCTTTATTCCCACCGGAAAACAATCCAATAGTTGATGAACATATTGTTTATATAATTGTTTTTCTTGGTCTATCTTTAAGAATGAAATCTCAGAAATTTGGAATTTCTGAAAAATGGTCAAATATAAAGTTAATTAAAAGATACCCTATCCTTAAATAGTTACCCCTTATTATTACCCGGATAATTTTTACAAAGAGCTTATAGTTTGTAGCTAGCTTCACCTTTTTGCTATAATATCCATCATGAAAAAAATTGAACAGGCAGGATATCCTTATGTTCCTGATTCCCATGGCATATTTCTGGAAAGAGACGGGAGTGGTGTATCTATGATTAAAACAGGTTCAGGGGAGGTTGTGAGTTATACAGTTGAACAGGATTATATAGAAGTTAAGCGTGGTTCATTGGAGCCACAAATGATAGCTGCTCTTTTACCAGGATCTCAGATAGCATTTTCATTAAAAACCGTTAAAGATGGAATAAGACATCCCGATATGTTTGCAAACAGGTTTGTAAGATTCGCATTGAGAAATTTTGAATTATTGGGAATGGATATTCAAAGTATGGTTGGTTATTGGAGTCCAGGTTCAGTTAATTATAATCAGTTTATTTCTACATATGAAGCGACGCATGATTTGGAAATAGCAGCTAGATCTACGTGGACTGGAAAAACTGCAGAGAAAAATGGATTCGGGATTATTGATAAAGATTCAGTAGTTTGGCGCCCTGGTAGAGAAGTAATTGTGCTTTTTGATAGAAACCAAGCTTAACCCTTTACTGTAAATGTCCCAAATTGACAAGCAATTTTGGATCTACTACACTTTATTAGTTTTAATGGATTTAAAGATAGAAAGATTTTTATTCAAACATTCGAGTCTCATTAAACTATTTTTAATTTCATTACTGATTCCTTCGCTTGTTTTTTTTCTTAAGGCATTAACTTATGATTATTACCCAGATTTTTCCGTTTATTATGCTTCAAAAATCTTTTTGGAGGGAGTGAATCCTTATTTTCTCACATCCCAACCTGTTCATTTTGTTTATTCACCCTCAGTAATATTACTTTTACTCTCATTCAGTTTATTACCATTATTTTTAGCTCAAAAATTATTTGTTATTTTTTCAATGTTTTGTTTTTTTACATCAGTATTTATTTTATTTAAGCTTTTTAGGGTATCATTTTTTTCACATCTTGGGATATTTTTTCTAATTCTCTTGTTAAATTACTTTCCTGAAAAATTTACACTCGGTATGGGCCAACTCAACAATGTCATGCTTTTAGGAACTGTACTTTTCTTATTTTTTTACCAAAGAAAAAAAGATCATATTTCAGGACTTTTTTTAGCGATTCCAATTGTGATTAAGTTCTTTCCAATACTTTTAATTATTTATCTTATTTTCAAGAGAAGAATCAATATTCTTCTTTCTCTCTCTGCCGGATTTATATTAATTACACTTATAAGTTTTATTGTTGTAGGCGCAACGGAAAATTTTTATTTTTATCAAAAAGTTATGCCAAATCTGTTAGGAGGATTTAAAAATGATTACTATAATCAAGCAATTTCTGGGTTTTTGGCAAGGCAAATTAATAATCCTACAGCTGTAGATAATATTAAAAATATATCAGCTGCGTTACTTACTATTCTTACTATGCTTATTGTTTGGAAAAAAAGAAAAAACAAAAAACTTGAATTAATTTCTATTGGAACATTAATAACGTTGTCTCTTATAATAAATGCGTATTCATGGCAGCATCATTTCGTTTTTCTCTTAATTCCTTTCTTTATAACTTTTTTTCATATTAAGAATAACAATTTAAATCCAAAATATTATTTGATATTAGCGATTAGCTATGCTTTAGTTGCGCTAAATTTAGAAGAACCTTTTAGTTTTCCTTTGCTTATTCAGTCTCATGTTCTTTTTGGATCTATAATTCTTTATGTACTTGCGATATATTTCTTAGTTAAGCCTCAAAAAGCCTCTTAATTACTTCTGCTATAATTGCCTCAAGATGTCAGATGTTGTCGATTTGCCCACGATTCCCATAATGTGTTCCACTGTCGTTGGAGTTGAAGATGTTTCTAAAGCAGTTGATTTAGTCGAAGAAAAACTAAACCACAAATTAACAGGTAGAAGGTGTTATGGAGTTTCCACAGAAGATGAAAAAGGGTTGCATTATCGAGCCTGTATCGCAATCCAAGAAGGAGATGATCCTTCTTCTTTGGGTTTGACTCCCTCAGAAATTCCTGGTGGAAAATATGCAAAAGACAGAATCAGGCCTTGGGATTATCGGAACGATATCCCAAGACTTATTGAAAAGTTTGAAAAAATGGCTAAGGAGCATGAAGTTGACAAAACGCGCCCAAGCATAGAATTTTATAGGAGACACGACGATCTAATTCTTTATCTGCCAATAAAATAAAAAATTGCTATAATATTTTTATGCCTTGGGGGTTGAAGTTAATTGGTAATCTCAAAAATTGGGCAATTGTTAATAAGTTTATTCTTCTAATTCTTCTTTTTTACTTTGTTTTTAATCTCATTAATCTCGCGGGTTTACCTATTTTTAACGATGAAGCCATCTACATTGATTGGGGATGGATACAAACGCACTGGTCAGGCCATGAATATGATTCCTTAAGTGATGCAAAGCAGCCTTTAATGCTTTGGCTTTTTGGAATTTTTGCTAATTTTTTTAGTGATCCTCTGTATGCCGGAAGATTTGTTTCTGTATTATTCGGCGGCGGCACTCTAATCGGAATTTATTTAACTTCTAAAAAACTTTTCAATAAAAATGCAGGATTAATTGCCGCAGCTATATACGCAATCACTCCTATTTTTGTATTTTTTAATAGACAAGCGCTTTTAGAGAGTGGTCTTGTTTGCGTCGGAGTATGGGCATTTTATATGATTTTAAATTTTCTGGAAAAACCAAACAATAAAAATGCGATTTTACTCGGAGTAATTTTAGGAACTGGATTTTTTATTAAAACAACAAGTCTAATATTTGTAGTCACCACATTTCTAATAATTGTAACTTACATTTTAAAACACAAAAAATATGATTTATTAAAGCCTGTATCTGTAATTTTAGTCTCAATTATTGCAGTTGACGCTTTGCTTTTGATAAATCCTGTTTTTTGGCAAACCCTTTCTACTAACAGCAGGTACTCGTTTACTTTTCTAGAATTAGCGGCATTACCGTTCGGTGCATGGACAAATAATTTTCTGGGATTTATAGAAATTGGATTTTTTTATATTACTCCATTGGTTTTTATCGGAGGATTGATTGGATTATTTTTAATTTTTTTTAAAAAAATTAAGAGCTATAAAATATTTTTTATTTACTTCTTATTAGCTTTATTTTTGGAAATATTTTTAAGTAGATCGCTAAATAACAGATATTTAGTGCCGTTTCTGCCATTCCTAATTATCTCTTCCTCATATGTTTTTTATCTCCTCTGGCAGGGAAATTTAATTAAAAAACTTTTAGTAGTATTATGTTTAATTATTCCGTTAATTTCTTCAATAATTTTAATTTTTAATCCTAAAGATTATATTTTTAAGCTGTCAAGAGTGAGTAAATACTCAGAAATGATTTACTTAAGTGGTCAGACTTCGGGTGTAGGAATTAATGAGGCTGTAAATTATATAAAAGAAAGCACAGGGGGAAGTGTAGGAATAGTAGTTTTTGGACTAAATTCTGGAAATCCTGAAAACGCTATAAATGCTTATGCATTAAAAACCAATAACCTCTTAACTTTCCGTATGGATTCCAAAATGTATCCGGGAATTGAATTATATAAATGTATGACATCAAAATATCCATTATTTTTCCTTACAAGAAATCGGGAGCTTCTTGGTATGGATCAATTTTTTTCTTTAGCTAAATCATTTCCGGTTTCAGAAAATTATTCGATAAATATTTATAAGCTAAAGAAAGAATGTACCGGTGAAACCCTAGCTTTTGACGACCTATATAAAAGTGCTATAAGCGAAGCATTAATGTTTAGACCCGGGGTAAGATATTAGGCTAATTCCCCTTGCATTTAGGCTCGAGCTTAGATATAATTACATGTACAAAATGGCTAAACAAACACAG
>CAYIUZ010000065.1:0-5189 GCA_964366705.1 uncultured Gammaproteobacteria bacterium
TTATCACGGGGCTTCTGTGAAATATCTGTAGAAAAAACATTATCTCCAACGATAATTGACTGTTTTTGAGGCTCTTGAGCTTCATGATTTTGAGATTCCTGTGAAAAAACAGGGTATGTTCCCGCGATGATAGGAGAAAAAACCATGCCAATCGTGAGAACTGCCATTGCGGAAATGTGCAAAAAAGGCCGATTATAACGGCCTCTTTTCATCATAAAGAACTTGACTAAAATGTTCTTATTCTTCTCAAAATAGATAGATGTTCTCACTACCTTCTTTTTTAAATATTTTGAGAAAAACTCAGTAAACTGCGAAAACTGAATTATAAATCTGTCAATCGGATTCTTGGCTAAAAATGGGTGTTTTTTAAGCATGAAGATAGCCTCAATGATACCAAAAATTGGAGTTTCAAGTCAAATCAACTTCTCCTGTCATCCCGAACTCGTTTCGGGATCTAGATCCTTAAATAAATAATATATGACAAAGAGAGAATTAACTCTTTCCGAGGCTATCGAGGAATTCGTCGTTCGTCTCCGCTGAGGGTAATCTTTCAATCATCGTGGCTGTTCCCTCTCCATCTCCAAGCATAGAAAGCATGCGTCTTAAAGTTACAGTCTTTTTAAGCTGCTCTGGTGAAAGAATTAATTCTTCCTGTCTTGTTCCAGATCTCTCAACGTCTATTGCAGGGAAAATTCTTTTCTCTGCTAATCTTCTATCCAAGTGAATTTCAGAATTTCCTGTTCCTTTAAATTCTTCATAGATAAGATCATCCATGCGAGAACCAGTATCAACTAACGCAGTTCCAATAATCGTTAGAGATCCGCCTTCCTTACAATTCCTAGCTGCTCCAAAAAATCTTTTTGCTGGCCACAACGCTGCTGGATCAAATCCTCCCGATAGAGTTCTTCCTGAAGGCGCAACTGCTAAATTATATGCGCGGGCAAGTCTTGTAATAGAGTCAAGTAGAATAACCACGTCTGTTCCCATTTCTACCAACCTTTTTGCTCTTTCAAGGGTAATTTCAGCAACTCTTGTTTGATTCTCAGGCGGTTCATCGAAATTTGAAGCTATAACATCTCCTTTTACAGATGAAGAAATATCAGTTACCTCCTCAGGTCTCTCTCCAATTAAAGCTGCCATAAGATGAGCTTTTGGAAAATTCTGAGAAATTCCAGCTGCGATTTCCTTAAGAATTGTTGTTTTTCCTGCTTTTGGAGGCGAAACTACCATTGCGCGCTGTCCAAAGCCAATCGGAGCCATTAAATCGATCATTCTTGTTGAAAGTGGAGTTTTTCCGGTAGTTAAAATTACTTGTTTTGCAGGGTAAATTGGCGTCAAATCATCGAAATATTCTCGGCGCAAACTTTCTTCTGCTGGTAATTCGTTGACCTTCTCTACCTTAAGTAATCCAAAGTATCTTTCTGTGTCCTTTGGCGGTCTTCCAAGACCTTCTACTAAATCTCCAGACCTGAGCATAAATCTTCTAATTTGAGACTGGGAGATATAAATATCCCGAGCTGATGGAATAAATTTAGGGCGTAAAAACCCATGTCCTTCTGGCTGGATATCTAAATAGCCTGAAACTTCATATGCCTGTTCTTGTCTTGGCTGTTGATATGAAGAATAGTTATTATTCATAGGTCTTTGAGGTGAATTATCAAATGAATTCTGAGGCTTATCTTCCGATACGCTTGCTGCATCAAAAGAGGTATTTACCGCATCATTTGTTTCATTTTTAGGCTCAGATGAAGCTTCTTGAGGCTCGGAATTCTGCTCCATAGAACCCACTAAAGAATCTACAGCTGATGACTTTTCTGAGTCTTGAGCTGGTTCTAAAATTGGATCATCCTGATTTGCATCAGTTGAATCTACATGTACTTTTTTCTTTATTGGCATTTTAATTAAATAAAAACTTAAAAATAAAATCTAAAATATGGGCTCGCTCAACTTTAAATAATTAACTATGTATTTATGAGATTTAAGATTTGAGATTTAAGATCTACGAAGTAGCTGTATTATACATCATATTAGTTATAATTTGTCAAGAAGAATGTTTGACATAGGCCCAGAGTTTTGTTAAACTACGCACCTTAGTATGAAAAAACTAGTCATTATAATATTAACTTTAGTTTTTGCGCTCTTGGTGCCATTTGCTGTTAAAGCGGCAGGCGCACCTAACTGCACTCCTATCTATGGCGGAGGCGAAAGTTGTCTTCCTCAGGATAAAATCTCTGTTGATAAAAAGGTAAAAGTACCTAACTCTGATAAATTCGTAGACAATTTAACTCAAGCTCAGGCTAAATATAAAGCTGGAGATACAATCACTTTCGAGCTAACTATTACAAATAAAAGTAAGGACACATTAAAAGAAGTTACTGTAATTGATAAATTGCCTGTTTACATTATTTACACCTCAGGTCCTGGAAATTTTGATGCTAAAAATAGAACACTTAGCTTTAAATTTAACAATTTAAAACCAAATGAATCTAGAAAATTCATGGTAGTTGGAACAGTTAATAATGTTGGAAAATCAACTTGTGTTGTAAATTATACATCTGTTAAGAGTGGAGATTTAAAAGCTGATGATAATTCAAGATTTTGTCTTGAAAAAAGTGTTTGCGTAGAAGGACCAGTATCTGGACAGCCAAGTAACCCAACAAATAAAGGAGGCTTCCCGGTTATGCCTGCACCTCTTGGATTGACCCAGACTCCAGCAACAGGACCATCCGCCCTCCCTCTCTTATCTTTATTGCCACTTGGATTGGCAGGATTTTACATCAGAAAAAAGGTTTAACTGATACTTTCTGAATAGTTAATTATTAGTTTGTATTCTTATGATTTTATTAACCTACACGTCCAGTTTATTTGACTTTACTAATCTTAGAGGATATAATTTATTTAACTAACAACAAAAAACTTCTGCTCGCCCTGTAACGGGTCCCAAGGTAAATTTTCTCCCAAAAATAATATGAATAAATCCAGCACCTTTATTACAAATGATATTGAAATTAAAGATCAGATTTTAAAATCTTTAAAGGTGCTGGATAAAAATCCATTAGTTTCAATCGTATTACCAGTATATAAATCAGAAAAGCATCTGGAGGATTGTTTAGAGAGCCTTTCATCCCAAAGCTATAAGAATATCGAGATCATAGCTGTAGTGGATTACCTCGGAGATGAAAGCCTCAGGATCTTAAGACGATATAAAAAAATAGATAAAAGACTTCGAGTCTACTCAAATCTTCAAAGATATGGACTAGCTTCTACCCTAAACCGCCTAATATCACTTTCAAAAGGAGATTACATCGCATTTATGGATTCCCAGGGGGTGGCTCTAAAGACTAGAATAAGTAAACAGGTTAAGTTCCTTAAGGAAAATCCTAAGGTAGCAGCTGTAGGATCCCAGGCTATACTATTAGATGAGGATAATAAGAAGCTTACGGAAACGCAATTCCCCGAGATCCACGATGATATCTATAGACAACTTGTAGCGGGTGTCTCCATGAAGTTTGAAACAGCCATGGTAGATAAAACAAAACTTCCTAAAGACATACTTAAATTTAAAAAGAATACACACTACCCTTTTGTTTATGTAGATGTATTTATGAAGATAGGAATATACAAAGAACTTGCAAATCTTAAATATAATCTTTTAAAGGCAAGACAACTAAGTAAAGATAATAGACAAATAATTAACTTGGAAAAGAAACTATCTTTCATAAAAATCTTGTTTGATTCGACAACAAATTATGAATATAAACCCTCAATAAAAACACTCTTCTCCCCTATCCTCCGCCAAAGCTAAATTCTAAATCCAAGACACTAAATCCGAAATAAATTCCAATGTTTAAACATTAGAAAATTCAAATTTTAGTATTGTTTCGAGTTTCGAAATTAGATATTAGAATTTCTCGTTGATATTTTATCAACGAGTTATCCACATTTTTTTCTTAAATAAATTTAGCCCGTCAAATCAATCTAAATTATCTACTTTTTACTACGGGTCTAGGGTTTTTACCGCTCCATTTTGCTATAGGTTTGACACACTTGACAGGGTGTGTTAAAATTCAAATAAGTTATGGTTAATCAATTCTTGTCATTTTTAATAAGAAGAAAAAATTCAAAATCTACTAACTCCAGAGAAGAAGCTTTAATTAAGCTTGGAAGAGAACAATTTAGAAAATTGACAGATAAAGGAATTGAATTACCAGTAGTACTTTTATAAGTTGCGGAGTCGCGTTTGACGCGAAGACTAAAAAAGACAAAAAAGAGCATCGCTTTCGTTACTCAGGATGATAAATACAAGGTACGAAAAGCAATGCTCTTCAAAATAACATTTAGTTTTTCAGGCAGGAATAAAACTAAATGCTAACTAAATTTTTAGCAGAGAATAACACCCTTGTCAAGAAAAATTGATGAGGCCAGAAAATGCGATTTATGTTGTCAGCGCTGGATAATTCACATTGTCCATCGAAGCATTTGACAAAGTTGGATCAATTTTTAAAATGAATTTTGCTTATTGGTATAGGGATACGGGCATTGCCTTTTGTCCACCAACGATCGCTCTTTGAGCCCCTACGAGCGTAGGTAAGGCTAAAAGCAAGATCAGGTGGAGGCAAGCCCCGCACATTAATTTGTAGGTTGAAATGGAATACAAGCATTGGGCAGGTGCTTGTATTCCTTTTGAGCTTATGAGTTACAAAATGTGCGGGGCAGGTGCTCGTATCTCTTTACTAGTAGACAAATTTCTTTTGACTTTTCAACTTTTATTTTCCTTTAATTATTATCAGCTATTCCCCATTTCCAAATCCTCTACGATTGAATATCCGATACATCAAAATCCAAAAGCATCATTAAACTCGACTTAATAGATTTGGGGTACTTAACGATACTTAGCGACTCCAGGGATATCTCTCAAATTTTATTTAGCCCCTGACGATCATCACATAAAACTAATCTTCAAGCATAATACTATCCAAAATTATTGCTTCATCCTCAGAAATATCTTCCAATACAAAAGATTTATAAGAAAGCTTGGAGTTTGATTTTGAAAAATAAAATAAGACATCTTCAGGCGCAACCCACTCCGTTTTTCTTTGCCCAATATATTCTCCAAAGGACGACGGCTGTTTTTCATCCCAGCCACGCAAGGTCGGACCTTTCGTGGCTAGAGCTTGTTTGTGAATATA
>CAYIUZ010000066.1:0-5165 GCA_964366705.1 uncultured Gammaproteobacteria bacterium
AAAAGGCACAATTAAAGAGAGTTTGTAATACGGAAAAACAATTACTTCTTTAAACCCCTAGGCACCCATTTTTATCATAATAGCCTGCTTTTCTCCAAAACAGAAATATTTATAAAGGATTTCTGGCTAGGGGGTAATAAGTAAATAAAAGAAATCCCAAAAAATGGATGATAAACTAGAAAGCTATAAAGAAAATGTGGAAAAGGCCAAACATATTGTAGAAGAGTTAGGGCTACAAGAGCCTTACAAAACAAACGCATTTAATACTATCCTTAAGGATCTATTAGAGAAGAGAACACCCCTTTCCCAAAAAAAGACTACTCTAAATAAGAGAAAGGCATGGTCTCTCGAAGAAAACAATCATCCTAAGTTTAATTTTGACGAGATTCCTTATTTTGATAATTTTGATAAACTAAATTGGAAATATAAACTATTAAACCTACTTCAGTGGGCAAAACATAATCACCCTGAAAAGGGATTGGTAACCTCAGAGTTTGTTAGTATATTTCGTGAGAGATTTGGAATGCCGTATATAGACTCTGGAAAGATAAATAAAGAGGTAACAAGAAGATTACTCAAGACTCCTTTAATCACCAGAAAGAGAATCAATAAAAAAGATTTTAGGTGGTTTATAACACCTAGAGGGGAAGAGCATCTAAAAGAAGAGGGAAATACTAATGTTGATTAGAATTGCAGTCATTAATGACAAGAAGACAACAACACGGCAGAACTCCAGACTCTGCCGTGCTTCTTAAATATAACTAAATAAATCACATTTAAAAATCTTAATAAAATGCCCTCTCCACAATACCCCTACTACCCTGCAGCAAAGCCACCTATAAACTGGCCTAAGATTATATTATGGGTTTTTGGGCTTCTAGTCTTGGCGACAATTTTTGTGTTCTTTATATTGAATCCTTTGAATTTGTTTTCTGAAAAGGCCAATGATTTATACAATGAAACACAAAACCAAGGAATTACGGTCGGGGAGCCAAATCCCAATAGTTATGACTGCGCAAACGACACTTACAACTGCGGGAATTTCACAACACAGGCAGAAGCCCAGGTTGTTTTCGATGCCTGCAAACCTGGAGATATTCATCAGCTGGATGGAGATGGGAATGGGAAAGCTTGTGAATCGTTAGGGTGATAATTCTAATATAACTCTAATTAAATTATCTAAAAAAGGAAACTAATAGCTTTTATTACCCTTTGGTTTAAGATATATTTTACGATAAGCTACTTTTGGAACATTTGTATTATCATTGACTGTAGCAACTAAGGCATAAGGCCCAGGTTTAGATCCATTAGGAAATTTTAGAGCATTATTAATGTGATCATGAGATTTACTACTAACTTTAGTCTCTACATAGAACGGAGTGGTATTAAGAAAATTACCAATATTACCAATATTTCCTTCCTTAACTAATTTTTCTAGTTTTTGTTTTGTAGTGTCTTCTGCTTCTGGGCCAATAACAACTAAAGGTTCAAGCAGGACTTCTCCTTTTTTACCTTTAGCCTCTGGTAGCTTAACTAAATAATATCTTACTTCATATGAATAGTTTCTTGATGAATCAGGAGTAATTTCATTAACCTCCAGATATGTGTTAATAACATCCTCTAAAGAAAATGTAGAGGAAGGATTTTCTTTTATTATGTAATCATTTCTTTTAATTCCATTTTTTTCTGTTATTTGACTAGCTTGTTCAATTTTATAATTTGATAGAGCTATATCACTTAATGATCCTGATGGTAATTGGTAATTCATTACTAAAATATCTTTTTTCGTTTTCCCTTCCTTTTCTTCTTTGCTTACAGATACTGAAATCGTGCTTTTTTTAGGGAGATCAATGAAAGGAAAATGAAGAGGAATCCATGATTCTTTATCATCTAAATATTTGCTTAATGCCTTTACGTTATTGCTATTTTGAGCTAAAACATTCCCCTTTTCATCATAAACTAATACTTCTAAATTAAATTTAGTTGTATCATTCTTATCCTTGATTTTATCCCCGCTTATACCTGTATTTATAAAAGTTGTCCAATTTTTCTCTCGTGGATTGTAAAAGGATAAGACACTTAGTGCACTGGCTTTCATTGCTTTTATTGAATCACCAAAAATATCAACTTCGGGTTTTGCAGCATTTACATATTTGTTTACTATGTCACTAGCCTTCATTAATGCAAATTCAAATCCATCTTTTTGAATATCCTTATGAGGAATGCTTCTTTCTCCAGGAAATCCATAACCACCTTTACCTTCGAAGCCTAATTTTATACCTTTACCTATCCACTCCATATAATATTTATCACACCCCCCTGCTCCAATCCAACAAGGTCCTGTTTCTTCAATTTCTACATCAGGTATTCCATGTAAAATAACAGCTTCAGCTCTCATATCCCAAGGTCCACCATATAAGATAGTACTATACTTTTGATCACAATAAGCTATCCTTTTCTCTATTTCTTCTTTATACTCATTTCTATTAGGAGTATCTGGTCTTGTTTGCAAATCCTTTTTTATCCAAAATTCATCTGTGATGTTTCTTATTTCTAAACTATCGTTAACTGGATCTAGTTCCTTTATTTTCTTAAAAACACCATCTTTATCAAGAATTTGAAGAAGTCTATAAGTTTTATAAGCTTCATTTCTTTTTTCTATGTGTGTAATACTTCTTGCTTGTTGTATATAGTAATCAGAAGCATATGAATTGGAGGATAGTAAAAGGGGGATTAAAAGTCCTGTAGCATATTTCTTAAATGTATTTTTCATTCTAATAAAAGTCTAAAAAATAAAAGTCTAAAAAGTCTGTTTTAAAGTTTATGGTTGTAAATCACAAGTCAGCAGCACAATAATACTTCCACTTTGTACATCCATCTACAGTATTACCATCCCAACAAACTTTGTCTATCGCATCACAATTATATAAATTTCCGAGTGCACTTACTTCTTGTGATACCATTACTACTGTTACTGTTAAAGCACCTAATACAAGCAATGCAATTAAAGCAATAACAAATATCTTCTTCATTTCAATTTTAACTCCAAATTTAGTTAATAATTTTAGGTGAAGGTAATATTTAAGCATTTTTATTGTGCAGGATATAAGAAAGACTCTCTTAAATCTCCCATTACGTGCATTCCATATTGTACGTAATTTTTATAAGGGAAATTGCAGAAAACTGAGTTTTATAAGGAAATTTGGCTTTGTCTGAGATTTTGTGCACTTAGGCGGCCTTGGTTATTTCTATTTCCATTTCTTTTGTTGTAGGCAACTAGATCATCAATCTAGGTCTTTGTTCTGTCATATGTCGTGAACTTAGGTGAGCTTAGTGAAAATAAATAAAGTTAAATTAAAATAAAAAAAGTAATAAAAATTGAGGAGATTTATCTCTTTTTTTTGTAATTTCTCATGAGCTTGGTTATTCCTATTACAAGGAAAGATAGTCCAATCAGCCAACTAGCTGTTCCTGAGGTTAAAGAACCCCACCAGCCGCCAACAGCCAATACCCAAAGGACACCAATCAATGTCACAAGCCATGCAGTTATTTTTGCCATAATATATAAAACCTCCTTTTGATTTTATAGTTAAGATAAAAGGGATTATAAATATTTCTAATTGGTAGCTATGGACATTTCATTTAAAGCAATCATTGCTAAAGATAAAAAGAGGAAAAATCATGATATCTACCAATATTGGTTATTTATCGACAATAAATACCTAGGTTGTTGTAAAATTTTGCATCAATTTTCTTTTTTGGGGGAGTTTTGTGCACTAAGGTTATCTTTGTGAACTATTGTTTAAAGGGATGTGTTGGACTGTTTGCCTGTTTATGGGTGTTTAAACAGGCTGTTTGGTGCTTTTTTTTGATGTTTTTGGGTGTTTTTTCATCCTTTTTCATGGGTTTTTCATGGGCTGTAGAGCTGGCTGATTTGCATTGTTATCAGGCCTAAATAGGGGTTTTTTCGTCGAAAAAGAAAAAATATATAAATACGGTTTGGCAAAATTATTGCATGTTTGGATGGTTATTCGGAAAAAACGAGGTTGAAAAGCTAAAAGAGGATACAAAAAAGGGTTTTGAATCTGTGAAAAAAGACATAAATTCTGCTGGAACATGGATCAAACACCTGGATTCTGAGAAAAATTCGCAAAATAAGGAGATAGAAGACATAAAAGAGGTTTTGTCGTCGGTGCAGACAGAGGTGGAAGGACTGAAAAACATTGTTTCTATAATGAACGAGCTCAAACCTGGAAGAAAAAACCAAACAACCAAACAGCTGTTTGATAAACAAACAGGTGTTTATGCTGTTCAAACAGGTGTTCAAACAGGTGTTCAATCACCGAATTTCGACCAATTTTCAGTAACTGAAAGAGCTATTTTATGGGTGCTGTTGAACTCAGACCTGAAACTAGGGTATGATGACCTGGCAGCTATGCTTGGAAAAGAGAGGTCGACTATAAGGGGGCATTTGAACCGGATAAAGCAGAAAAGTCATGGTATAATAGAGGAAGTTATTGAAAAAAATGGGAAAAAGAGGGTTTTTGTGCCTGAAGAAGTCAAGGAAAAGTTGCTGAAAAGGGTAAAAGTGAGAGTTAAAGAGCCTAAAAAAGACAAAAACAAGTGAAAAGTGAGTGATTTCTGAGAAAAAATAGCCTTAGAAACCCGAAAAGTGAGAGTTTGATGGAGAATTGGAAGGGAAAAGCCTTACGTCAAGAAGTTATTCGTTGAGCAAGAAAAGTAAGAGTTAGATGTCTCTCAGCTGCAGAATAGTGGAAAGGGAGGCTACTTTTTTGAGGCTCTGAGAGATGCTGAGATGGATCTGCTTGTTGTTAATTTTCTTTTTCTCGACGGGAATTCCTTTTTTCAAGAGTCTTCCTATGTAATCACGTATCGAGCTTTCTGTTAGTTGTAGCTTCTGGGCCAGGATCTTGTAGTCTACTTGGCCTTGCTCTTCCTCTAGTTGATAGAGGGTTGAAAAAACGAGGATTTCCTGGTATGTGAGTTGTTTGAACTTAAGCCTTATCTCTTTCTTAAGACTATCGAGGGAATCAAGGATTTGGGCAGCATCTTCTATAGAGTTTTTTTGGGCTTCTTGCTGGGAAAAAGGGGGTAATAATGGCCTGTTAAGGTGGTTTTTGTGTCTGTTGTCTGTCTGTCTGTCT
>CAYIUZ010000067.1:0-5165 GCA_964366705.1 uncultured Gammaproteobacteria bacterium
ATAAGGAAGACTCAAGACTTATCATTCCGACGTCTTGTGAAGTTTCAATTATGGAATCAATAAGATGAGTTTTTCCGTCTCTTATATTTGTCGCAACAGCGTTATTTCCGATGAGAACTTCTGCAGCCGGAACTCTTCCTCCGTTAATCTGGGGAAGAAGCCTCTGGGAAATAATTCCTTTAAGGGTTGAGGCTAGCTGAATTCTTACCTGCGGCTGCTGGCTTGGAGGAAAAGAATCGATCATTCTATCAATTGTTTGGGATGCTGAATTAGTGTGGAGTGTTGAGAAAACTAAATGCCCTGTTTCAGCGATCGTAATGGCTGCGGCAATTGTCTCTGGATCACGCATTTCCCCGACTAATACTACATCCGGATCCTCGCGAAGCGCAGAGCGGAGTGCATAATTCCAGGAATGAGAATCCTGTCCCATTTCACGCTGACTAACTATACTTTTTCCCACTGGATAAACATATTCAATCGGGTCCTCAATAGTTAAAATATGAAGCGGCCTATTTATATTAACCTCATTTATCATCGCAGCAAGAGTTGTAGATTTTCCATGTCCAGTAGGCCCGGTTACTAATACAAATCCTTGTTTTAATTTGGCAAAATCATTACAAATTTTAGGAAGCTTAAGCTCCTCTATTGTTCTAATCGTTGGCTCCAAATATCTAAAAGCCCCGGAAATATAGCCTCTCTGATAATAAATATTCACTCTAAATCTGCCTTCACTGCCGTTTGCGTCTTTAGCAAAACCAAAAGAAAAATCTAGTTCTTTATTTGCTAAAAGTAATTCTTTTTGATGGGGACTAATTACAGAAAAAATCATGGCTTCCAAAACCTCATTAGTCAGGGGAGAATAGTTAGTTAAGGGATTTAAAACCCCATCAAGTCTAATAGTAGGCGAGATTCCTACCAGAAGATGTAAATCCGAAGCCTTATTTTTAACTGTTATATTTAAAAGCTCTCTTATATCCATATTTTCAAACTCAAACTATTATCTAGTATCTAATATCTATTTACTAGCTTATTCCTGTGCAACACGCAAAACCTCTTCGACTGTTGTAACTCCTCTTAAGACTTTTATATATCCGTCCTGTTTCATCGTAATCATTCCTTCAGCTATTGCTTCCCGCTCAAGTGAAGGACTATCTGTTCTTTTTAAAATCATTTCTGCGATCTTGGGAGTTACAGGCAGGACCTCAAAGACTCCGACTCTTCCCAGGTATCCAGAGTTGTCACATTCACTGCATCCTACAGCTTTATAAAATTTAGCTTCTCCTTGTGGGAAAAGTGCTCCTAATTCCTTTTTCATCATATCTAAAAGCTGGGGAGGGGGAGGGTATGCAGATTTACAAGTTTGGCAGAGTCGTCTGACGATTCTTTGTCCCACAATCGCATTTATGCTTGATGATAAAAGAAAAGTTTCAGCTCCTAAATCAATCAGCCTGGGAAGTGCACCTGCGGCATTAGAAGTGTGAAGAGTAGAGAATACCAAATGTCCTGTTAACGCGGCTTGAATAGCGAGATCCGTAGTTTCTTTATCTCTAATTTCTCCTACCAGAATTACGTTTGGATCCTGCCTAAGAAATGCACGAAGTCCAGTTGCAAAAGTAAGTCCCACAGATGAATTAACCTGAACCTGATTTATGCCTGGCATTTCGTATTCGACCGGATCCTCCAGAGTCATTATATTTACCTTAGGGCTATTTAGTTTATTTAGAACTGAGTAAAGAGTCGTGGTTTTTCCAGATCCAGTAGGTCCGCAAACTATAATAATTCCATGCGGTCTAAGCATATTGGTTTCTAAATTTCTCAGAGCTGTTCCCATAAGCCCGAGCTCTTCAAGAGTTGGAATTCCTCCGCTTTTTCGGAGTAACCTCATTACGATTTTTTCACCGTGTGCAGCAGGGAGCACTGAAATACGAAGATCGACTTCTTTGTCTTCAATCTTAAAATTAAATCTTCCGTCCTGAGGCGCACGATGCTCATCTATTTTCATCTCAGAAAGAATCTTTATGCGGGAAATCACAGCTTCCTGTACGCTTTTTGGAAGACTCAAGCGATCATATAAAATTCCATCAATTCTGTATCTGACTCTGACTCTTTCTTCTTGTGGCTCTATGTGTACGTCAGATGCTCTACTTTTTACAGCGTATTCCAGAATTGTGGAAACGATCTTGGCAATTGGAGCCTCTTTAATTATTTGTGCTATCTGAGTAGCATCCACCGTCTTTGTTTTATTTGTGTCTTCAGTTTCTTTTAAAGCTTCTCCCACTTGACCCACAAGCTGCTGCTTATACTGCATATCTATGGCTTGCTTTACGCCTGTTGGCGAAGCTGCAAAAGCTTTTATATTTAGTCCTGTTTTCTGTCTAACAAATGAGAGAGCGTCCAGATCCACGGGATTTCCCATCGCGATCGAAAGAGTTCTACTCCTATCATCATAGGAAAAAGGGATCAAGTTAAATCTTTGAACCACTGCTTCAGGAACCAAACCTAAAGCTTGAGGAGAAAAAGAAGTGGACTCCATAGAAATATATGGAACTCCAAGAAGTCTTGCCTTAGTCTCTGATAATTTATCCTCGCTAACAATATTTAGAGAATTTAAAACGTCCTCCTCAGGTATTCCCTGAGTAACAGCTTTTAATTTTATGTCGTTATACTGCGCGAGCGTAAGCAAACGCTGTTGGTAAAGCGCGTCAGATAACGCGGTTTGAGATGTAGAAATCGCGGGCATTACTATAATAGTAGGTAATAACGCCTCAAATATCAACAGTAAATGGCAAAAACGTAATAAAAATGTTATAAACAACAAACCTGAAATATCGCTTGTCATCCCGAATTTATTTCGGGATCTTGACTACTTTTTATGAATACATTTATCGTTTCTTCAAAAGATTTAAATAAAGCCCGCAAAAAAGCCTTTTCAGAAGGAGATCTTAATAAAATTGATCCATTTGATAGGCAAATTCTGGAGTTTGAAAAAGCGCTCGGAATAGAAGATGTAAGAAAAATTCAGGAAAAGATTTATTTAAAACCATTTAAGGGAGATAGAAAAGCGTTATTTGTAATTATGATGCAGGGAGCAACACCTGACGCGCAAAACGCGATGTTAAAACTTTTAGAAGAACCTCCTGCCAACACGCTTATTTATTTAGTGACTACGAATCATTTAGCTTTTCTACCGACAGTTTTGTCCAGAGCAAAAATAATAGAAGTGGAAAATGAAGAAATAAGAACAGATTCTGAAATCCTAGAAAAGATCCTTTCTCTCTCCGGAGCAGGGGAGAGGCTTTATCTTGCTCAGGTTGTGAGCAAAGAAAAAACTGAGGCAGTAGCTTGGCTAGAAAAGGCTATCTTCGCGGCACGTGAGAGAATGCTGGCTCAGGTAGAAGATAAAGAGGAAGCTTTAAAGTTACGCAAACTAATTCACAAACTAGAACTCACCCACTACGACCTCAAAACAACGAATGCAAACTCCCGCCTCGCCCTCGAAAATTTATTCCTGAATATATAAATTTGAGCAACTGAAAGGAGCTTCTTCGGCGTTGTTTTTAGCCTTGCTCTTCTTAGTATCTAGGAGTCTTATGAATCACATTGATTAACTACTAATATACATGTATATTAGTATTATATGCCTAGAGCTTCTAGACGACCAATTAATAAAAGGTTAGGGAACGATTTGGAGGAGAGTTTTTCTGACATGATCTCAACTTTGCAAAAATCAAGTGACATAAAACAATTCTTAAATGACTTTTTAACTAGAGAAGAAAAGACAATGCTTTTTAAACGCTTAATGCTGCATTTAATGCTTGAAAAGGGTTACAAGAATAGCGAGATTGAAGCAACTTTGGGAATTAGATATGAAACAATCCGAGTTCATAAAAATAACTGGGAGAAGGGGAGTGAGGTTTATAAATTAGTGCTTAGGAAAATAGCATCAAAACAAAAAGCAAGGATTATTTTTAAACGAATCGAGAATGCATTCGGTCGAATAGATCTTGCTCTAAAAGCGCGAAATGATATGAAGGCAAGAGCAAAATTCGCAACTGGTGGATAGTGCGGATATACATGTATATTAGTAATATATTGTAATGAATTATGATTTGAAGACAACCAACACAAACCCCCACCTAACCCTCGAAAATTTATTCCTTAACCTATAGTTTATTTTTAGCCTCACTTCTGATATAATTCCGCGATGAATGAACTTGACCCACGCCCAGGCATAGATCATGGACTAACACAAAGCAGAAGAGTTTTTCTTAAAAACGCTGCCAGATTTTCTGGTGGCATAGCGCTTGCGGGAACACTCCCAGAAATTGAATTACCAATAGCTCGTGAATTAAACAGGATTACCACCGAAACTACAGGAAAACAATCAGGTAATTCAGGATTCAGAGATTACGTAGCTGATCAGTGTAAAACTAGCGCAGATGCAGAGCAATGTAGAACAGATTTTCTTAGATCACCAGCTACCCAGCTAACTACTGTAGTTTTAGGACCTATAAATGAGGAGATTAGCTTTAGGGTTCTTCCATCTTTTTTAGTTAGTATTACTGATAAAGAAACAGAAAATCCTTTCAAAGAATTAGCTATTGGAACTGGAGGATTTAAATTCAGCAGAAGAGAACTCATAGCTGGAGCCATATCCACATTAGCATTTGGATTCCTTCACAACATAACAGATAAGGGAATCGATACAAATACAATTCCATCATCACAATTATTTCTGGGCGCTGTGAATTGGGTTTTACAAAGAAGATTTGGAATGTTAGCTCCTATACTAAGTCACGCAAGATTCAACCATAAAATCTCAAACGGATAATAATCGACCTCAATACAAACCCGCCTCGCTCTCCAGAAGCTATTTTTAAATTTTAAAAAGTTGTATGCTAATTAGGTGAATATTTGTAAATATTGTAAAAATCCTGTCGTTGAAACTTTTTATTTCTGTCCTAACTGTGGGAAGAAGATTAAAGAGCCGCCTTTTAAGTTTTCCTTAGCGAAAGCTATTACTATTATAGTAGCCGCAATTCTTATCCCTCCATTTGGAATTATCCCTGGAATTAAATATTTCCTAAAAGATGACAAAAGAGCGCAGTTTATAGGAATAATTACTATTGCTCTAACTATAATCGCAACTGTTGTTATGATTATTT
>CAYIUZ010000068.1:0-5092 GCA_964366705.1 uncultured Gammaproteobacteria bacterium
CAAATGCTTGCTTACCAGAATGCAGCTGATGCTATTGAGGGCTTAGCGACTCAAATCAAAGATCTTTATAACGAAGGAAAACTTGATGCTATTCCAGGGGTTGGTGCGACACTAAAGCTTAGGCTCGAAGAACTTCTAAAAACCGGTAAAGTTGCTCATTTTCAGGAAGTTATGAGTGGAATTCCAGAACCTGTTTTTCTTTTAATGAAAGTGCCCAGTATTGGTCCTAAGAAAGCATATAGACTTGCAACTGAATTTAAGTTAAATAAAAACGAAACAGCAATTGAAGATTTAAAAAAAGCAGGAGAAACCGGAGAAATTGCAGCGCTTGAAGGCTTTGGAGAAAAATCACAAGCAGATATTTTGCAAGCTTTAGAAGAATATAAAAAGGGTTTTGGTAAAATTACTAAGATGCTTTTACCATACGCAGGAGAAATTGCCGGAGATATGCTAGATTATTTAAAGAAAGATAAAAATGTAAAAGAAGCTCTCCCCTTAGGCTCTTTGAGACGAAGAAAACCCTTGGTGGGAGATATTGATATCGCAGTTGTTTCAAATGATCCGGAAAAAACTATTAACCATTTCACTAAATATCCAAGGTCCAGTCGGATAATTGAAAAGGGCCCAAGCGGCTCTTCCCTTTTAACAACAGGGGGAGCACAAATCGATCTTTTAGTACTTGAACCAGATCAATGGGGATCACTTCTTCAGCATTTTACGGGAAGTAAAGATCATAATGTTCACCTTCGAGAACTGGCTCTTAAAAAAGGTTTATCTCTAAATGAAAAAGGAATTAAAAGTGTAAAAACAGAAAAAGTTAAAAAATTCTCCAAGGAAGAAGCTTTCTATAAAGAATTAGGGATGGAGTGGATTCCACCAGAAATGCGGGAAGATACAGGAGAAATTGAACTTGCTCTTCAACATAATCTTCCTAAAATAATCGAAGTTAAAGACATAAAAGGAGATTTTCATCTTCACTCAAGTTTTACAGTCGAACAATCTCATGATCAAGGTCAGAGCTCAATTGAAGAAATGGCCCTTTATGCAAAAGAATTGGGCTATGAGTATGTGGGTTTTTCGGAACATAATCCGAGTCAATCAAAACACAATGAAGCACAAATTGTAACTCTCATCAAGAAAAGAAACGATGAAATTGACAGAGTTTCTAAAAAACTAAAGCTTCCTATTTTTAAACTTATGGAAACAGATATTCTACCGGACGGAACGCTTGCGCTTCCTGACGAAGCTCTTGAAATTCTGGACGGGACAATAGTGTCAATTCACAGTGTTTTTAAGATGGATAAAGACACTATGACAAAAAGAATCACAAAAGGATTGTCGCATCCGAAAGCAAAGATTCTTGCTCATCCAACCGGAAGATTACTAAATGAAAGAAATGGTTACGAAGTAGATTTTGAAAAATTATTCAAATTTTGTCGCGAAAATAATAAGGCACTAGAAATCAATGCATATCCCAACAGATTAGACCTTGAAGGACCAGTTATTAGAATGGCTATTGAGGCTAATGTCAAAATGACAATTGATACAGATTCACATGAAGTATCCCAAATGGAGTTAATGCCTTACGGGGTTTCACAGGCTAGGAGAGGTTGGGCAACCTACAAGAATATAATCAATTGCTTAAATTATAATGATGTAGTAAAATGGTTTAAGTCATGAGTATAACAGTTATTATTGCAGTAATCTTAGGAGCATTAGTAGTATTTGCTCTTTATTTATACAACTCTTTAATCTCCGCTAAATTAAGAGTAAATGAAGCTTTTTCTCAAATAGATGTTCAGCTGAAAAGAAGAACCGATCTAATTCCAAATCTAATCGAAACAGTTAAAGGCTATGCCAAACACGAAAAAGGCGTATTTGAAAAAGTAACAGAACTTAGATCTGATCTTATGCACGCAAAATCACCTGAGAAAAAAGCAGAAGTAAATAATATGCTTACTGACGCTCTAAAATCAATCTTTGCAGTTGCTGAAGCATACCCTGAATTAAAGGCAAGTGATAATTTTAAAGCACTTCAGGATGAACTTTCAGACACGGAGAATAAAATTGCATACTCAAGACAGTTTTATAATTCAAATGTTTTGGATTACAACACTAAGCTTCAGATATTTCCAAATGTGCTATTCGCTAGAATCCTAAACTTCAAGCCGTCAGAATTCTTCGGAGCTACCGAGGAAGAACGAAAAAACGTAAAAGTAAGCTTCTAAATCTATGAACATCTACGGTGCTATTTCAGCAAACAAGTGGAAAACTTGGATCATCATGTCTTTATTTGTGGTTTTCATAGCCACATTGGTCTATGTAATGAGTAAGGCCTTTGGACTAAATGCGCTTTCAATCACAGGAATATCTTTAGTGCTGGCTGGATTTATGAGTATTGGAAGTTTTTACTACTCTGATAAGCTCGTGATTGCTACGTCCGGAGCAAAGCTAATTAAAAAAGAGGAATATCCTAAATTCTATAGAACTGTGGAAAACCTTGCGATTGGCGCAGGACTTCCCTTACCTAAGATTTATGTAATTGAAGACCGCTCCCCTAACGCATTCGCAACAGGACGAGATCCAAAACATGCTGTAGTTGCAGCATCAACTGGACTTTTAGACATAATGAATGATACAGAACTTGAAGGAGTTATTGCCCATGAACTTTCCCATATTAAAAATTATGATATTAGGCTTGCTGGAGTCATCGCAGTCTTAGTAGGTTTCGTCGCTATTCTTTCAGATTTATTCATAAGAATGACATTTTTTAGAGATTCTGATGATAATAAGGGAAATGCAATATTTCTGATCATTGCTATAGTTCTCGCAATTCTCTCCCCAATAGCAGCTTCTTTAATACATCTCGCAGTTTCCCGAAAAAGAGAATTATTGGCTGATGCATCAGGAGTACTTTTAACTAGATACCCCGAGGGATTAGCTTCAGCTTTAGAAAAGCTAAAAAATGACCACACGCCTCCAAAAACTGCGAGCAATGCTACCGCACATTTATTTATAGAAAATCCTTTTGATAATAAAAAAGTTAAAAATATGTTTACAGGACTTTTTAATACTCATCCCCCTCTTGAAGAACGAATTAAAATCCTCCGCTCAATGTAGCCACTTGTCATTCTGAACTTGCTTGCAGTGAGCTTGCCGAATTTGTTTCAGAATCTTAATTAAAAATGCTAGAATCAAACTATGCTCAATTTCCTACTAATCCTTTTTGGTAAAACATTTATTCATCTAAGCCGTCTTTTTAATCTCGGAAATGGATCTACTTGGCCTGGTCATATCGCATTAAGTCTAAACCCTGACTTTATAATGCAAACTCTAGATTCCCACCCCAGGGGTGTAAAGCTAAAAACAGTAATAATTGCCGGCACAAACGGAAAGACAACTACAGGGAAACTTATTACTGAAATTTTGCGTGCGAACGGAAAATCAGTAATTGAAAATTCAGCCGGTGCAAATTTACTCAACGGCCTCGCTTCAACAATCATAAACAATATTAGCCTCGCAAGGGGACGCCTTGCGAGGCTAGATCAGGATTATTTAATTTTTGAATGTGACGAGAATGCACTCCCTGAAATTATCAACCAAACAAATCCCGACTATATAATATGCCTCAATCTTTTCAGAGATCAATTAGACAGATATGGCGAGATTAATTCTATTACTAAAAGATGGTCTGATTCACTCAAAAATCTATCTTCGAAGACTACGCTTATTTTAAATTCAGACGATCCTCAAATTTCGTATCTTGGCGAAAATACAAAAGCTCACGTTAAATACTTTGGGCTTTCAGAGATCGGTGAAAAAAACACCAAACATGGTGCTGATTCAATTTACTGTCCTAAGTGTTCAAATAAACTAGATTTTGAAAAAGTATTCTTCTCCCATCTTGGGGTCTGGAAATGCCCTAAGTGTAAGTTAAAAAGATCCGTCCCTGACTTATCTTCATTTAAATATTACCCTCTTGCTGGAACATATAATAAATACAATTCGCTTGCAGCCGCGTTGTTTGCGATTCTTGAGGATATCAATATTGTTCTAATTCAGGATGCATTTAATAAATTTACTCCTGCCTTTGGCAGAGGCGAAAAAATAGTCTACAGAAGAAAACACATTCAAATATTTCTATCAAAGAATCCAACCAGCTTTAATGAATCTTTAGAGACAGTAAAACAGCTTGAAGGAAAAAATCTTGTAATTCTTTTAAATGACAGGATTCCAGATGGACTTGATGTAAGCTGGATTTGGGACGTTAACTTCGAAGAAATTTTAGAAAAAGACATGAATATAGGAGTCTCAGGAGACAGAACCTATGACATGGCACTTCGTCTTAAATACGCAGGGTTTTTCGCACATCATAACGAAAATCCTGAAACGATTATTGATACTATGCTGGATTCTCTTGAATCTGACGAGACGTTGTATGTTTTGCCAAATTACTCAGCAATGCTAGATCTAAGAAAAATATTAACTGGCCGTAAGATTTTATGAAAAATCATCAATCATCAATCATAAATCATAAATCATTAACTATCGGCTGGCTTTATCCGGAACTAATGAATATCTATGGAGATAGAGGTAACATAATTACTTTAATCAAACGAACCGAATGGCGTGGAATTAAAGCTGAAGTAAAAAACTTGAGCCCCGGATTTAGCGATAAGTTACTCGCTACCTGCGACCTGCTAATAATGGGAGGAGCACAAGACAAACAACAGGAAATTGTAAATGATGACCTTAAGCTTCATCACAAAACACTTTCAGAAATGATAGATAAAGGAATCCCGGGCTTATATGTCTGCGGAGGATTTCAATTTATGGGAAATTATTACAAAGAAGCTGATGGGACAATCATTGACGGCCTTGGGATTTTCGACATGAACACTCAGAGCCCTGGACCTGACGAACCGCGTTTGGTTGGCAACATCGCAGTACGCCCCTCGTTCAATTTCAATCATAAATCATCCGTAATCGTTGGTTTTGAAAATCATGGAGGCAGAACTATACTTGGAGCAAATGTCAAACAGATCGGAAGAGCACACGTCTGAACTCCAGTCACGAGTGGATAGGTCGTATG
>CAYIUZ010000069.1:0-5062 GCA_964366705.1 uncultured Gammaproteobacteria bacterium
ATATTTGGGATTATTTTCTATACTTTTTAAATTTTCTAAATTTCCAGCATAAGTTAACTTGTCGAAATTTACAATTTGGTCTGAGGGATGATTTTTCATCCAGTAGAGGATGAAGTTTGATCCGATGAAACCTGCTCCGCCAGTTACTAAAATCTTCATTTATCTTTTTCCGCCCAATATTTTGCTGCAGCAAAAAGACTTTCAAATGTTCCAGCGTCGCTCCAGAATCCATTAAGCTCTGCCCAAAACATTTTCCCATCTTTTATATAAATATTATTTAAATCTGTTACCTCAAGCTGCCCCCTAGGAGATGGCTCAATTTGCCTAATGTAATCAAAAACTTTATTGTCATAAATATAAACTCCAGTTACTGCCATGTTACTTTTTGGCTCTTTTGGTTTTTCCTCAATCCCGGTAATTTTTTTGTTTTCATCAAAAGAAGCTACTCCAAATCTCTCGGGATCCGATACCTCTTTTAAGAAAAACATAGCTCCTTCCTTAAAATTTCTTACTTCTTCACCAATATCAGCATCAGACGTATTGTCTCCTAAAATCACCGTTAAGGGTCCGTTATCAGCAAAGCTTTCAGCAAGAGCCAACGCATCTGCAATTCCTCCGTCCGGTTTTTCCTGATATGCATACTCTAAGTGCTCAACCCCAAGTTCTGTTCCGTTTTTTAGAATTCCCAGAAAATGCCCAACATGAGGTCCACTCGTTACTATTAAAATATCTTTAATTCCTGCCTTAACGAGAGTTTCGATGGGGTAATAAATCATCGGCTTGTTATAAACGGGGAGCAAATGCTTATTTGTTACGTGAGTTAAAGGATAAAGTCTTGTACCTAATCCTCCTGCTAAAATTACGCCTTTCATAATTTAAATTCCAAATCCTCCTTTAAAAATAAAGAAAGCTGCTGCTATCCCAAGGGACGCAATAAGAACATATTCTATCACAATTTTAGCTACTAAATCGTGATTTATCAAATGATGAATTACCCCAACTAAAACATATAGAAATCCGAGGCCAACAACTATCATCATTTGGGCTTGCCTGTCAGGAGCAACCGCTAGGACTAGGGACAAACCCCCTAAAAGTATAGCTGATAAAAGAAAGTAGTAGGCTACATGATTTTTGTTTCTCAAATTATTACTCCTCCTCCCAAAATGCCTAGACAGATCACTATCGCAAAAAGAAATAACACATGATCTAAGTTATGACCTACAAATCTAACAATTTTCTTTCTTTCAATTAAGACTAAGTCAAGAAGTAATATAGATATAAATCCTAAAAGTAAAATTATCGCCACCTCTCCTGACTTGCTCATTCCTGAACTCAGAGAGAGATTTGAAACATCAAACCCTAGCACTTTTCTAGTAGTTTTTTTTATTGAATTGTTCTGCTTTGCAGAATTTTTTGCAACAGCCGCGTAATTTTTACTGCCAAATTCTTGTACAACTAAGAAAGTCTGCTCACCATTCAAAGTCCCTGACTTAACTGCAAATCCAACATCTTTGAAGTTAGAAGAAAGAATATTTGCTCTATGATTTGGACTGGCCATCCACGCATTTACAACGTCATTTGCACTATTAAATCCTCTTGCTAAATTTTCCCCTGCATAGACATAGTTATAACCTGATGCTTTTATAAAAACCCAGGGTGTAGTCCCATCGGGCGCGTTATGTGCCCAGTAATTTTTAGCAAACATGTCCGAAGCCTTTTTATTTGCAGCATCTGCTAACTGCGGGCTATTTGATAATGTTTGCAAACCATTTTCTGCTCTTTTTTGATTAGTAAAATTTAAAAGCTCTTGTGTCGAAATGTCAGCATATGCTCTAATTTGTGATGCTATTGGATTTAAACTTGAAGAAAAGAATAAAGAACTGAAAATAAAGAATGCAATTAAAAATAGAATTGCTTTAGGGTGAAGGATGTGAGCCCTATGATTATTCCTTGGGTGGGGAAAGATTAGACAGTAAAAAAAATCCCGCATAAAGAAAGTATATCACGAGTATTTAGGAAGAGCTTCCCTAAGCTTTGAACCATTAACCTTAATGTCTAAACCAAAACCTAAAGCATTTGCTATAGCTACACCAACTCTTGTTCCAGTAAAAGATCCAGGACCGGTATTGACAAAAACTTCATCTAAATCTTGAGGTCTAAGATTATTTTTCTTAAGCATTTTTTCTACAAGTAAAAGTGTTACTTGAGATCTTGGCTTTGCGGGCTCAATTATTTCGTCGGTGGAATTATCTCCCTCAAGTCTTATGAGAGTTTTCGTATTATCCGTTGTGTCGATTACAATTCTATTCATAAATCGATTTTTACATTTCCCTGCCTAATAATTTTCCAGGGTTCCTGTGTACAATCGATTACAGTACTGGCTAAATTTTCTTCTTTAGTTTTTCCCTCCACTATAAAGTCTACTAGTTTTATTAATGATTTATCAAGTTCTTCAAATTTATACGGAGTTTTTTCACCATGAAAATTAGCAGATGGCCCTAAAATTGGAACCCCTACTTCCTCAACAATTTTTCTAGGGATCTTGTGGTCAGGAATTCGCACTCCCAGATTTTCTCCTCCACCCCTAACCAACTCTGAAACCAAAGCTATGTCACACTTAAGAACAATAGTTAATGCTCCTGGCCAAAATTTATTCATTAGATCCTCAATCCTTGAGTCAAACGGATAAACAAAATCTTTTACTTTTTCAACAGTATCAAATAAAACTGGTGTTGCCTGACTGAAAGGTCTTTTGCGAATTTCAAATAGTCTTTTAATTGCCCGTTCATCATCTATTCGGCAGCTTATTCCAAACGCTGTGTCAGTCGGAATAATAACAATTCCGCCTTCTCTTATTATTTTTATAGCCTTTTCTATTTCATTCATATTTTTTGGATACTTATATTTCTTCTATTTTCGTCCTGATAAACAAATTTAATTCTGTAGCCTTTTTTTGGATTAAAATTTTTTAATTTCTCAGCCCATTCAATAATAGTTACCGAGTTTGGTGACGCTACAAATTCGGAAATTCCAAGTTTCTCCAAATCCCGATGGCCTTCAATTCGATACAAATCTATATGATTTAAATTGTTAAATTTCTTAGAATCAACTTCATGATTCCTAACCAAAACAAAAGTCGGAGATAAAATCCTATCTTTAATATTTAGTCCCTTTGCAATACCCTGAACAAAAGTCGTTTTCCCTGCACCTAAATCTCCAGTTAGCATTACGACATCTCCATCTTCCAAATTTTTAGCAAAATCTTCACCCAATTTAATTGTTTCAGAATCGCTATTTGTTAAAAATTTTTTCATATATTTCCTCTAATGTTATATATCTTAAACTAAAAGCTAGTACTCCCGCCAAAATTAATAAAATTCCTCCAAATATACTTAGTGCTGGAATTTTCCTGTCATTTACCCCTAAAACTTCAGTTTTACTAGAAACTTCAGGAGTATTAGTTACATTTCTTATAGTCGTGTAGTTGCTAGATTTAAAATCCTGCGCTATTTTATCAGAATTCTCTTTATTTGACGAAGTTCTAGTTGGAATTATAGAAACCGTGGAAGCAATTGATACAATTTTAGTTGGTGTTGGAGTCTTAGTGGGTGGATTTGTGGCTGTTTTTGGAGTTGGTGGAGTCTTTGTTGGGGTAGGAGTCTTTGTTGGGGTAGGAGTCTTTGAAGGAGTAGGAGTAGATGGAGTAAAAATAGAGGACGAGTTATTAGAAGAGTTTTTTGACGGAGCTGTAAAAATTGTCCAGTTAGTTGCTCCATCCGAAACTCTACCTGCTGACTGATTTATCTCTGGAGCAATCATCCCTCCCTGATTTCCATAAGTAATCTGATCAATTAATGAATTATCAGAAATTAAAACTAATTTTATGATGTCGCCGCCATTATTTAATTTATTTGACCATTCAAAAACTATAAAACCCTGAGGCATCAAATTTCCTGACAAATCTAATTTATTATTTTCAGTCGAATCTCTTATTCTGTAAAGAGACAAATCAGTTGGAGTTGCATCTGGGTTATAAATCTCTAACCAATCGTCTGAAGTACTTGAAGAAAATTCATTAATCACCGGAGTTGCAAATGCAATAGAAGGAAACAAATAATATGCGATTAAACAGATAATAATCTGCTTTTTCATTTGGTTTTATGGTATATGCCAATAAAGACTTACTGTTCCATTTTTGTGATCTACGATTATTCCTTTACCGAGTGAACCGTTGTAACTGCAAGTTGCACTCGTCGCATATGCTTCTCCCGATTCCATTGCTCTAATTGGGGTCCCAAATGGATTTGCTAAATCAAGCCCTGTATGAGTCCCTAGGAAATAGACTTCTCCATACCAAGTAGTGACATTTCCGGGATATCCAGGGACAGGCTGCTGATACGAAGAATTTTCCATGTATGGTTTTGGATCAACCCTATTTCCAATTACCCTATTATTCTGAACACTAGCGTTAACGTAAACCTCGAAATGTAAATGCGGCCCAGTGGAACATCCACTAGATCCAACACCAGCAATTATATCTCCTTTATTAACAGGGCCAATTTTTGCATTTATATTCCCTAAAGCGATATTAATAGAAGCAGCATCTGCTTTAAGACGGGCTAAAAGCTCCTGGAATTTGGCTTCATCGTTTTTAGTTATTGCTAGAAGCTGCTCTTTTCCTGCTTTTTCTGTGTCTAATTGAGTTTGATAATTAACGAGTTCTGCGTTAAGTTGTTCTATTTTTACTTTTTTATCTTCAAAAATGTCTTTTTGATTAGAATAATCATTCCTTGCCTGAACAGTATCATAAATTAACCTTTTATCATGAGCTTGAGCGATCCTTAAATAATTAGCTTTTTTAACAAAATCTTCTACATTTGATGATGTTAATAGCATTTGGAATTGGGATGTGCTTCCCGCTATATAGGTTTCCTTAATTCTATTTATTAAAATCTCAGAAAGACTATCTAAGGAATCTTCTAGTTTTACGATCTTCTTATCAGCAGTATCAATATCAAGCGTCAGATCTGTAAACTGTTGTTTTGTGGCATCTATTTTAAGT
>CAYIUZ010000070.1:0-4954 GCA_964366705.1 uncultured Gammaproteobacteria bacterium
GTCGGATATGAAAACACTGCAGGATTCCGTTTTGAAAAAATTCCTAATGATGAGATTACAGTTTCGGCACCTATGGATGGGGAAGTCGTAATGGCCGCACGTTTTTTAGTAGATGGTGAGATCCAATATGTTTTTGATATTTTATCACCGTGCGGAATTATGAATAGGTTCGACCATTTATTAACTCTTTCTCCAAAACTTCAAGAAATAGCAAATTCACTGCCTCAGCCTAAAAATAATGATAGCCGTTCTACCCTCGTGTCTCCGCCGGTTAAAATTTCCCAGGGCGAAGTTCTGGCAACAGGAGTAGGGCTTAGAAAAAATAACAATACTTTTCTCTCCTGGACTGTGTTTGATTTCCGCGGGAAAAATAAAGCATCTCAAGATCCTGTTTGGGCGGAAAATCACCCAATAATGGACCATTATGCTATCTGTCCGTTTTCATACTTACCACAAGAAGATCAGGAAAAAATTAAATCTCTTCCTGCCGCAGATTTTATGAGCGGGAGTAAAAGTGACTTTTGTAATTAAATGAAAAAGATTATTTTAATAGTTATTTTAGGACTAATATTATTTTTAATTCTGGCAATAATACGTGATCCATCTATACTTCCTCCTCCTCTTGCTAAGAAAATGTCTCAGAAGTCCTCAAATTGCCCTGATCCATTTATCTTTAAAATGCCGATTGATATAAATAGCGCTACATCTATTCTTTATCCTGGACAAATAAGAGGTGGAAATTATAAGGCTCATGGAGGGTTCCGGTTTGATGGAAAAAAACCCGATGAGATTACAGTTACTGCGCCATATGACGCAAAAGTAATTTCAGGAGCCAGGTATCCTGTAAATGGAGAAATTCAATATACTTTTGATTTTGAGCATCCTTGTGGAGTTAGATATAGATTCGGTCACCTTTTAACTCTTTCCCCAAAATTTCAGGCAATTGCAGAAAAGTTCCCTCTTCCCGAAGGCTTGGATTCCAGAACTACCCAGGTTAATCCGGAGGTTGAAGTTAAACAAGGAGAAATCATAGCAACCGGAGTGGGATTGAATCGCGGTGGGCCGGATGTTTTTGGAGGTTACAATACATTTGTTGATTGGGGAGTCTATGATTATCGGAAGCAAAACGAAGCATCTCAGAGGTCAGATTGGCCAACTCTTCATGCTTCAGAAGACTCTGATTGGGGTAAATACTATAACTCTGAGGTTTATCAATATGCTGTATGTTGGTTTGATTGGATTTCTTCCGAGGATAGAGAAAAAGTATTAGCATTACCATCATCTGACGGCCAAAGCGGAAAATATAGTGATTATTGTAAATAATTACTCTAAAAAATTATCTTAAAATTTATAATTGTCCTGAGGGTCTTGTCGGATCCAAGTCCCTAATATTAATTCCTAGTTTTCTCGCTGTTAGAAATTCTTTATATGAGCCGGATTCACTATCAAACTCTCCTGATCCATCTTTATCCCACCCTTCCATAAGAAAAATATCTGTTACTCCGCTTTCCAATATTCCATCAAACAGAGTCACCATTTTAGGTTTTCTTTCTGTTTCAGGAAGCGATGTTTCATAAAGATCATCCCAGACAGTATGAAATATGTCAGCAGATGAAATAATTGGCATTTTGTGTTTTAAAGACAACTCTTGAGACATTCGCCTCATCTCTTCCATATCTTCACGCATAGCTTTCCTAATACCTAACCGTCCGGATAAAAAACCTACTCTAGTAGCTCCTTTTTGCTTCATTTCTCTTATGGCTTTTGCTATAGCAAGCTGAATACCTTCGTAATTTTGTACACCAGATAAAACTTCAGAATAATTAATTTGAAGTACTTTAGCTCCTTCTCCTTCATGTGGATCCATGAAGCGATTATATCAGAATTGAGGCTGGATTAGGTTCATCCTTTATGGTAAAATCTTATGTTACGGAAGCAAAGCTCCGTGATAGCTCAATGGTAGAGCAATTCGCTGTTAACGAAAAGGTTCTAGGTTCGAGTCCTAGTCACGGAGCTTTGCTTCTTTATTCGCTTGACAAACCAATCTAAAGGGCTTAGTATAGTTTTATTCCTGCCTAGTGCGGGATTTTTTTATGTCAGGTATTTTAGCAAGTCTTTTAGTATTAGTTTCAAGTTTTGTAGTAGGCGGAAAGCCTGTGGAGATTCCTCCTTTTATTGCAGATGAAATTTCCCAAAGAGGAAATCATGTCTCGGATTTAGTAAGAGATTTACCTGATGAGAGTAATCAACCGGATAATGAAAAAGTACCGGCATATAACGCTAAATCTGAAAAAGAAATGCCCTCAGTTTTACCTGAAAACGCAATTCAAAATTCAAGAGCATTGTCCACAGTAAGCCCTACACCGGAATTAAATAATATAAAGGCTAATCAGAATCAAGTCAACTCCGCCGTGTCTAACCCGGGAGTAATAATTAATATTCCGGAAGGGAATCCTAGTGAAGATCAAGATTTAAGTTTAGGTAAGTATGACGCGCCTGTATTTTCTGAATCAGCTCCGCCACCCGGATACACAGAAAATATTTCAGATAGCCCTTCAGTTCCGAATCCCGGAGATTATAAGCCTCTGGAGATCCATGGCCCGAATGGAATAATTACAGTCTCTAATTAGTTTCCAAAAATTAAAGAGGTATTGATTTTAATTTCCCTAACCCTATACTTGTAAAAGGTGACTGTAGAAACGACTAGACCAGCTGGAATATTAAGTTTTTCTGTGGATGCAATTCCTCCTCCTCCACTTCATCCAGTTCCTCTTAAAGGTATCGGAGTTTTTCATGAGGCCCTAAATCACCACAGTTATACAAGCGAAGGTAATATAGTAGGACATACCAACGAGCTTAAGGTAGGCAGGCTGATCTCAACCGTGGATTTCGTTCAAGAGGTAAGACAGGTAGAGCCAGAAGATGCTATGGATAAAGGGTTGGTGGATTTAGTAGTGACGATGGTGGAGGGATATCCGATTCCGGAAGTTTTTATCCAGGTTAAATCGGGTCGAGGAAGCGTGTATGATTTTTTTAATAGTGTTGGGAAAAGGGTTGATTTGGATTTTCCAGAGAGAGATAAAAGCGATGGAAACAATGAATATCAAAGGAGAAGATCCTGGATGAAAGCCAATAGGCTTATTGTTATTAACGCGGGGGTAAAGAAAAGTGGACCAGTAACTGATGATTATATATTGAGTAAATTCATGCGCGAAGTAGAGGGGATCATAGCTTTTGATATCTGATATATAAAAAATAATTCCTGATAAAATGAGCTAAAGGTAGTGGGTAATTTTTATTTGGACACTAGCTACAGCGTCTTGACAAACCAAGCTAAACGAGTTAATACTTATTTATGACCGCAGTCGAAGGCGCAACTAATCGATTTGATGGCAGATCTATGGCTGGAACAGTATTAACAGAACCACAACCTGCGAGTTTTGTAAGGACTCAAGGATTAGACATCCCTCTTGTCGAGCTTTCCATTGAGGAAAGGATGAGAAGATTTGGTACGGAGACTCCCCAGATTCATGCGGTTGAAGATATCTCTCACGTTGTGAATGGTCAAGAGTTTTATTCGCTCCTCAGAGATCATCCTTCTGGGGATGAAAAAGTTCAAATTAGACAAAGACTTTTAAAAATAATAGGCTCTGCGGAGACTATAGCTCAAACTTATGGGATAGAGTTGAATGAAGGAAAACCTGAAAGTCCAGTTCAAGACCCAAGTCTTAGTAGAGGGGTCACTGGTGCACCACTACCAAGAAACGTTAATTTACCATAATCTGCTTAAGTTTTTCTTGACTTTTTAATATTTGTTTCCTATTATCATTCCATTATGAAACTCACTTCGATTTTTAGTTTGCTGCCAGAGAATACCGCATTTGCTCACTGTGATATTCCTTGTGGTATTTATGATCCTCATCAAGCGCAGGTCGCCGCGCATACTATTGTAAGAATGACTCAAATGTTAGGTGAAATAAAGCGAGATGACGAAACTAGGGCTGAGCACGATATTGCAAGAATTACACATGTCAAAGAAGAGCATGGTCATATGGTTGAGGAAGAGCTCGGAACTTTATGGAATGACTATTTTAAAGAAGAGCACTTTGTTAAATTTCAGAATTTGAAGGAACTTTTAAATAAAGGAACTAAACTTTCCGTTAAAACAAGACAAGAAATTGACATGGAAAGCGCAAAAGAGCTTCTTGAGACAGTTATGCAAATTGCCGAAATATTTTATAAATCAAAAGGACTAAAATCACATAGAGTAAAAGCTCCATATCCTACTGGCCTAGAAATTGTGGTACAAAGTTAATGCTTCTATCTCGATTTAAAATTTCAGGACACTCTATGACACCAACTTACGCCGAAGGTGAAAACGTAATAGTAAGTTCTCTTCCGTTTTTATTTACAAAACCTAAGAAAAAAGATGTCGTGGTCTTTGAAAAATATAACAGGTTTTATGTTAAGAGAATTAAAAAAATTGCCGGCGAAAAATATTTCTTGGTAGGAGATAATAAAAAAGATAGTTTAGACAGTAGGCGTTTTGGTTCGGTCGCGCGCGGACAGATAAGGGGAAAAGTAATTTACAAAATTTAATACAGGTATACCTGTATACTGGCCATTATGGTTTTACTAAACATAGGAATCTTATTAATAATTGTTATTTTACTAATTCTTCTTTCCTGGATTTGGCCGCCAGATTCTCCTTGGGCTCCAAATTGGAGAACAAAAAAACGCACTGCTCGCTCAGCTTTTAAATTAGCAAAAGTCACAAAAAAAGATATTGTTTATGAGCTTGGTAGCGGAGAGGCAACTGCCCTTATGGTAGCAGCTACAGAATTTGGCGCTAAAGGAGTGGGAATTGAAATTGAACCTTTTCGATTTTTTCTTTCTAAAATAACAATTTGGAGGTCTGGGTTGAACAAAAAAATTACATTAAGAAGAGGAAATT
>CAYIUZ010000071.1:0-4853 GCA_964366705.1 uncultured Gammaproteobacteria bacterium
TCGTTTCACGTGACTGGAGTTCAGTCGTGTGCTCTTCCGATCTTTAAGAGCCCTGGTACCACATGATAAAAAAATAGCTCCAGAGGAAATCAACGACAGATTAATAGCTGATGCGGTCATACGATTGACACATTTCACGGGAGACAATCCATTTGATGTAAGATCCGTGATGGCAGAAATTGGATACTATGGCGACCCCTCCAATAACCCTAATTATCTACAAGCAGAAAGTGCTACCAGAAGCCGTCTCCTTGCTCTCAGAAGCCAAGGTGCTTTAGACACAAGCGTTCTTGAAGAACCTAATCTTCATGATCAGCGAATAGTCTTTAGAGTTACGCCGGAAATGAAACCTATCTTAACTGGAATCGCAAATCCTCCAAAAACTTCACAATAAACAGCTTGACTCCCATTAGTCCTATAGTCTATAATACGCATACATGTCAGAAAGACTTTCACATCTATTAGATATTGCTACTAGAAATCCTAAATTGAAAATTCTAGGTGCTGGTACACTGTCAGCTGCTATCTTACTTGCAAGCGCAACGCCTGAAGGAACTCCTATGCCAAAAAGAATTATGATCGGCAGCCAAGATCCAAACACACAAGAACAACTAAGAGAACATGGCACAACTGTATTTGCCGGACCAAACACCAACTCAGCTCCCTTAGCATTTGCTCAGCTTGGCGTGACATTTAACGTAGAAACTATCGTAGTGAGTCCCATGGATGAAACTAAGTACTACCAAGTTGAGCTTCCTGATAAATCTACTAAAAACTTAACTCTTAATCTAGGCATTCAAGGAACGGAAATATTCCCAGAGCATGGATTTATTCAAGAATCTAATGTCATGCAAGCTCCCGCAAAATAACTTCAAATTTAAGCCACTTGACCCTCATTAAACCCTGTAGTATAATTGTCCCGGATTATGACACGCGAAGCTAATGTAAGCATTAATCCTTGGGAAACAAAGTCCGAAGAAGTCCCAGATTTACCTACCTCTGTGGTTACCGCTAACAAAGCGCCGTTTTTAACTCAAACAACACCCGTTTCTTTGGAAGACAGAGAAGAATTAAGAATAGAAGAATTCATAGCAGTTCCACCAATTCTCGATACCACAGAGGGTCAACCTCTTACAGACGGGGAGACCAGAACATCAGGGCTTTTTTCTCGTTTTTTTGAAGAGACTCCATACAATAAATTACATAAGTTCACTTCTGGACCACCAAATATCAAGGGGGGAAGAAGAACCTTCATTACCAAATATTGACATTGCTTACACTGATAATTTTTGGAGCACAATAAATGAAAATCCATCGATTTTAGATGCAGCGCCACCAGGCACAAAACTAGGACCAGGAGAAACACTTAGATTAAGACTTGCAGATCTTAAGTGGAGAACAGCTCGAAAAAATGCTTGGGAAAGTGATTATAAAGATTTAGCTGAACCTGTTGATAAATGGGCGCTGGGAAGAACCAAAGAACTTTTACAATTAATGCAAAGTGGAGCTAAACCTTCTCATGATTTTCTAGAAGGACTTAGGGACATAGGTATGAAAGACGATCCCTCTACCCTTACTATCGAATATCTACGTGATTACTTTTCTATTATTTTTTATCCATTATATGCCTGTGAAGATGGTCTTGAAAATCTAGTAAATAGCTTTATTAGACCAGGCGGTTGGGGGGAAATTAAGAAAGATTTATCCGCTACGTACGCACGGTTTATAGCATTAGAACCCCTCTTAAAACCTATTCTCCAAGACGTATATTCACATGTACTCTACGCTATCTATCATCCGCTCGAAACTTACACTAACAGCGAGAGAGAAAATGAAAGTCAAAGATTGAAAATTCTTAAGACTGCTAATGTATACATTCAAGATACAGCACGCAAACCACATCCAACCACCCTTACACCCTTATCAAACACTCTATTTTCAGCAGACCTTACCCTTATTGCCCCAAAAAAAACTAAAAAAACTAAAAAACCTAAAGGCTCATCAGATGAACAAAATAAAGAAACCAATCAATCTACTCCGCAGGCAACACCTGCAACTGTTCAGGAAACTCCTGAAGCAAGACCAAATGGATCAAATAGAATAATTCGCATAAGGGACGCTAACGGAGAAATAGTTGGACTCCTTGTTGGGAATGATCTTTACCCAATCCGAAGACAAACCGTAAACGTAATGGGAATGTCACAGGGACCATCTCACATACCTGATATGTTTAAGACAAATTCTGAGCTTGGAATTCGAATTGAGCGAGGACCTGAGGACTGGGGAGGATAATTTATTTAAAGGTTAATGGAAATAACCTCAAAACACTCCTCCAAAGCTGGATGAGTGTGATAGTAATTGAAATTTTGCTTCATTTAGCCTCAATATTAAATAAAATTTATATCCTATAGCAGGGGAGACGATAAATTTTTTAAATATAACAAAAACAGAAGGATATTGGGAACGAAAGCAATACGAATAAGTAAATTTCAATAAATATAGAAGAGAAATTGACAAGAAAAATAGGTCTTCTCCCAGAAACTCAGCCTCCGTGGCGTCGTAAAAGTATTATTCTACGACGTTATCACTTTCTACTTCCTAGCGCCTACTATAATAATTTTTTTACATATAGCCCTTTGGGAGAATCATACATGTCACTACGTTTTGTTTAGATGGTTCATTGTGCTCTATTGGCAGTAATTACTAATTAATCGTACGTACCTATTAACAACCAAAACCTACTGCTCTATGGAGTTATCCACATAGATCACGTTTAGATTGAATTATCAAGCTAAACTACATTTTTTAGCCTCAAAAACTATGAACATAGCGTTCGTATTTTTTTCGATTGTGTAAGAAGAGTCAATAAGCGGAGAGTGAATGTATAATCTTCATATAATGAGTGCGCGTCGCATTTCCCGATCTGTAAACTTACAAACGATCTCTTACTGCTCTCAAAAAGCGTACATAGATCTATAGGTTTGTGAAAAGTGTCGCAAAATCTCGTGAAATTACAGTTATGAGGCTAAAATTTATCCATTTATGTCCTATAATAATTAACTAAATGACTGTATCACACTATGTCACCTTTACCTATATCAAACTGTATCAACGCTTATACAACACTCTCCTCTTCCCTTCCTTATAACCTTACAAAAATTCTGTTTGATAGCCACGGAATGAAGCTAATTTAAAATCCTTTATAGGCTCGATGTTAAAATTTAAGCTTTAAATTTAATAATATAAGTCTCTCTTCCCCACCTATTCGCTAGCTTATGTCCAGGAGGTAAATACAACTAATACTATAAATACAAAAACAGCTACCCAAACATATTCCCATAAAACTGATTTAAATAACCTTTTTTCAAACCACAAATGAGCAAGCCCTACGATGATGTAATAAAAACCAGTTAAGAATAGCGATATAACCAAAGGTTTACTAGGCCAGAACCATAATAGAAATGACATTTGAGTAAGAGCTGTGCTTAAGAACAATCCCCAGATAATTTCCGTCTTCACTTTCCGCTCCAGCGTATAAGTCCACAGCGAATGAACTATAAGAAGAAATGAATAAATAAAAATCAAAGGAAGTATTATGAAAAAACTTAACTGAGAACTAAAAACTGTGTTTGTGAAAAAGGCGTATATGAAAATAGATAAAACATATGAAACCGTTCGAGCACTCGATAATAATGCTATCGTTCTAACGGTCGAGATCGTGAAAATATTTTGACTTAAAAACGCTGAATAAAGTCCTATTGCATAAAGTACTGTTAAAAACGTTTGCACTAGCAAACGTGGAGGGAGCGAGAAATAGAACAAACCGAATGCAAGTGTATATAGGAAAGGTAAAATAAAAACTTGTGGTGTGAAACTCCCTTTAAGATCTTTGTGAAGCGCCCAATAAAGAAATCCGTTGGTCAAAAAAGAGAGCAAGATAACTAAATAAATTCCTGACTTGGTTAAAAAATGTTCTACTAAAAAAAGACAGGTTGAGAGGAAAAGTACACCAACACCGAAGCGTTGTCTTTTTGTGAAAATGTTCTTTTTTAAAAAAGCAGAACTATTAAGTTCTTTAAAGATTGACATTGGAATAGACTTTTTGAATATCATCCATGTCCTCAAGCGCAGATAAAAAATTAACTATTTTTTCCTTCTGTTCTTCCCCGACAGACATAGTGTTCTTTGGTCTTCTTGAGATTTCAGCTCCAGTTACTTCAAATCCCTGTGAAGTTAGTCCTTCTTTTATTTTAGATAAATCTGAAACTTGGGTGTAAACTGCTACCTCTTCTCCCCTATCTTCAACGTCCGTTGCTCCTGATTCTGCTGCTTGAAGAAAAATATCATCAATGGATTTTCCATTTTTTATAATTGTTATTTCCCCTGTTTGATCGAATTGATAAGCAACAGCTCCGGGTCCCGCAAAACTTGCCCCTGATTTATTAAAAAGACTTTTCACCTCTGAAGTTGTTCTATTTGCGTTATCCGTAACTGCTTCTACCAATACTGAAACTCCTCCTGGCGCAAATCCTTCATATGTAAGTTCTGTTAAATCTCCTGCCTCCTTGCTCGTAGCTCTCGTAATGGCGCGGTCAATATTATCTTTTGGCATATTAGCACTTCTTGCTAGTTCTATCGCCAAGCGAAGTCTGGAGTTCTGATCCGGGTCCCCTATTCCCCCACCCTGTTTCACAGCAATTGTAATAGCATTAGAAATTTTCGTAAATGTTGCGCCACGCTTTACATCAGCTGCGCCTTTTTGTCTTTTAATTGTTGACCATTTTGAATGTCCGCTCATATTTTTAGCGTTTAGCAATTAGTAATAAGCAATTAGTTAGTTGCAATTTAAATTT